>CAZNKC010000040.1:0-20506 GCA_964573315.1 uncultured Verrucomicrobiaceae bacterium
AGGCCAGCACCGTTCCATCCCCTTTCAACACCACTGTGTGAGCATATCCAGCGGCGATGGCAGTGACACCGCTCAGACCCTCCGGCACGTTCCTTTGGCCTTCCACATTCCTCCCCCAGGCCACCACCGTTCCCGTGGCCGCCTGGGTGATGGTGTGAGTGGCGGTGAGTTCGCCGCTGGTCAGCGTGATCGTCGCGCTGCGCGGCGTGGCGCTGTGGTTGGCGGCCACCGTGTAGTTGAAAATGCGGTTGCCGCTTTGGTTGACCGCCTCACTGCTGGTCAACCAGGCGCTGCCCGCGCTCTGGCTCCAGGACCAGTCGCCGGAGGCCGTCACGCTGAAGCCATAGCTGCCGACCGCCGCCGCCACGCTTTGGCTGGCGGGAGCGATGTCAAGGGTGGGGACAAGCGGACCGCTGCCAATCAGAGCCACCGTGTGTTGGCGGCCTGCGGCGATGGCGGTGACGTTATTCAGGCCCGCAGGCACGTTCACCTGGCTAGACACATTGCGCCCCCAAGCCACCACCGTGCCGTCGCCTTTTAGCGCCAGCGTGTGCCAGCCGCCTGCGGCGATGGCGATGACACCGCTCAAGCCTCCCGGCACAGTCGTCTGACCATCGTCATTGAGTCCCCAGGCCAGCACCGTTCCATCCTCTTTCAATACTACCGTGTGCCAGCCGCTGGCGGCGATGGCGGTGACGCCGCTCAAGCCCGCAGGCACCGTGCTCTGGCCAGAATCGTTGCCACCCCAGGCCACCACGGTGCCGTCGCCTTTCAGCGCCACGGAATGAAACTCGCCCGCGGCGATGGCGATGACGTTGTTCAAATCCGCCGGTACATTGCTCTGGCCATGCGTGTTCTGTCCCCAGGCCACCACGGTGCCATCGCTTTTCAGCGCCAGCGTGTGCCTGTAGCCCGAGGCAATGGCGGTGACACCACTCAGACCCGCAGGCACATTGGTCTGACCTGCGTTGTTGCGCCCCCAGGCCACCACCGTTCCGTCTTCTTTCAATACCACCGTGTGCCAGCCGCTGGTGGCGATGGCGGTGACGCTGCTCAGGCCCGCCGGCACATCCGTCTGGCCATCGACATTGTCGCCCCAGGCCAGCACCGTTCCATCCCCTTTCAACACCACTGTGTGAGCATATCCAGCGGCGATGGCAGTGACACCGCTCAGACCCTCCGGCACGTTCCTTTGGCCTTCCACATTCCTCCCCCAGGCCACCACCGTTCCCGTGGCCGCCTGGGTGATGGTGTGAGTGGCGGTGAGTTCGCCGCTGGTCAGCGTGATCGTCGCGCTGCGCGGCGTGGCGCCGGTGTTGGCGGCCACGGTGTAGTTGAAAGTCTGGTTGCCGCTTTGGCTGGCCGCCTCGCTGCTGCTCACCCAATCACTGCCCGCGCTCTGGCTCCAGGACCAGTCGCCCGAGGCGGTCACGCTGAAGCCCTGGCTGCCGCCCGCCCCCGGCACGCTTTGGCTGGCGGGACTGACGGCGAGGGTTGCAGACGGTACACTGCCCACCAGAGCCACCGTGTACCCTTCGTCAGCAGCGATGGCGGTGACGCCGCTCAGGCCCACCGGCACGTCCGTCTCACCATAGTAGTTGTCCCCCCAGGCCAGCACCGTTCCATCCCCTTTCAACACCACTGTGTGAGCATATCCAGCGGCAATGGCAGTGACACCGCTCAGGCCTGCCGGCACGGTCCCCTGACCTTCTTCGTTCCACCCCCAGGCCACCACCGTGCCGTCGCTTTTCAGCGCCAGTGTGTGAGCGCTGCCCGCCGCGATGGCGGTGACGTTGTTCAAGCCCGCAGGCACGTTCCTCTGACCCGAGTGGTTGGCCCCCCAAGCCACCACGGTACCGTCGCCTTTCAACGCCACTGTGAAATATCTTCCCGCCGCGATGGCGGTGACATTGTTCAAGCCCGCAGGCACAGTCCTCTGACCAAAGGCGTTGGCCCCCCAAGCCACCACCGTGCCGTCGCTTTTCAGTGCCACCGTGTGATCGAAACCCGCAGCGATGGCGGTGACACCGCTCAGGCCCGCCGGCACGGTCGTCTGGTTGTACTGGTTGCTCCCCCAGGCCACCACCGTGCCGTCGCTTTTCAGCGCCACGGTATGCCCCCATCCTGCGGCGATGGCGGTGACTCCATTCAGACCCGCAGGCACGCTTGGCACGCTATCGTAGTGGCTTCCCCAAGCCACCACTGTGCCATCGCCTTTCAGCG
The DNA here is from genome assembly GCA_964573315.1 of uncultured Verrucomicrobiaceae bacterium. Lineage (GTDB taxonomy): Bacteria > Verrucomicrobiota > Verrucomicrobiia > Verrucomicrobiales > Verrucomicrobiaceae > JAGRPD01. The sequence continues at coordinate 2,224 of CAZNKC010000040.1, forward strand.
CCACTGCGTGTTTGGTGCCTGCGGCGATGGCAGTGACGCCGCTCAAGCCCGCAGGCACGTTCGTCGTGCCATAGCCTTCATCGTAACCCCAGGCCACTACCGTTCCTATAGCCGCCTGGGTGATGGTTTGGGTGGCGGTGTGTTCGCCCCTGGTCAGCGTGATCGTCGCGCTGCGTGCCGTGAAGCCGGTGTTGGCGGCCACCGTGTAGCTGAAGGTCTGGTTGCCGCTTTGGCTGGCCGCCTCAGTGCTGGTCAACCAAGCGCTGCCCGCGCTCTGGCTCCAGGACCAGTTGCCGGTGGCCGTCACGCTGAAGCTGTGGCTGCCGCCCGCCGCCGGCACGCTTTGGCTGGCGGGACTGATGACCACGGTGGAAGCTTCCGCCTGGGTGATGGTGTGGGTGGCGGTGAGGGCGCCGCTGGTCAGCGTGATCGTGGCGCTGCGCGGTGTGGCACCGGTGTTGGCCACCACCGTGTAGTTGAAGGTCTGGTTGCCGTTTTGGTTGGCCGCCTCGCTGCTGCTCACCCAATCACTGCCCGCGCTCTGGCTCCAGGACCAGTTGCCCGTGGCCGACACGCTGAACTCATACGCACCGCCCGCCCCCGGCACGCTTTGGCTGGCGGCATTGGCGGCGAGGGTTGGGGCAGGCAATTCACTGCCAACCAGCGCCACCGTGTGACCGTTACCCGCAGCAATGGCGGTGACAACGTTCAAGCCAGCCAGCACGGTCGTCTGGCCAGACCCGTTGTACCCCCAAGCCACCAGCGTGCCATTGCTTTTCAATGCCACCGTGTGAGCGGCACCTGCGGCGATGGCGGTGACACCGCTCAGGCCCACCGGCACATCCGTCTCACCAGAGTAGTTGCCCCCCCAGGCCACCACTGTGCCGTCGCTTTTCAGCGCCACCGTGTGAACGGCACCTGCGGCGATGGCGGTGACACCGCTCAGGCCCGCCGGCACGTCCGTCTGGCCTAGCGGGTTGTGCCCCCAAGCCACCACCGTGCCGTCGCTTTTCAGCGCCACGGTGTGCCCCCAACCCGCGGCGATGGCGGTGACACCGCTCAGGCCCTGCGGCGTGGTCTCCCCAAAGACAGGCAAGAGGTAATTCCAGGTCACCACCGTGCCGTCGCTTTTCAGCGCCACCGTATGTTCGTCACCAGCGGCGATGGCAGTGACACCGCTCAGGCCCGCCGGCACGCTCATGCCTGAACCCCAAGACACCACCGTGCCGTTGCCTTTCAATGCCACCGTGTGACCGTAACCTGCGGCGATGGCGGTGACATCGCTCAAGCCTGCCGGCACATCCCTCTGGCCGTACTGGTTGTCCCCCCAGGCCACCACCGTGCCGTCGTTTTTCAGTGCCACCGTGTGACCGTTACCTGCGGCGATGGCGGTGACGTCGCTCAGGCCTGCCGGTACGGTCGTCTGGCCATACTCGTTGTCACCCCAGGCCGCCACCGTGCCGGAGGGTTGCGCCTGCGTGGTGCTCAGGAGGAGGCTGGAAATGGCGGTGGCCAGCAGGGCGGTGCGGGGAAGGAAGGTCATGGTTTGATTACTGTTGGAAATGAGTGGCAGGGTGAAGAATGGGCGGCGTGTGTGGATATTTGAGTCGTCTGGATGACTGCAAGAGATGGCGGGATTGATGCGAGGGGCTCCCAGATGGGTGCTGGGGATGCTGGGAGGACTGTGAGCGCTGCTGGGAGCAGTGTGGAGCACGCGCATCCTCGTGTGTTCTGAAGCGCGTCCTCGCGGTTCAGTCGTTTGGGATGCGCAGCCTGGATGAAAGAGTGCGGCTGCGCCGGGGGGAACAGGTTTTCGGCGAGGACGCCAAAAACGACACGCGAGGACGCGTGTGCTCCTTGATCGTCGGAGGCGGCGAGCCAGCGGCTCGCTCCACGGGTACGCGCGCGTAGGAGGGCGCGGTTTTTTACGACACGAAACGGGGCTTCATGGCCGCGTACACGTACTGTGTGTGTGTGTGTGTGTGTGTGTGTGTGTGTGTGTGTGTGTGCAGGAATCATGCCGTCTGCACCAACAAAGGGCGGGACGGGGTAGATATTTTCACTGCGTGTCTTCATGCGTGCCGCGAGGGAATCAGAAATATTTGGGAGCGTCAAGAGAAAATTTCCTGGCAGGGAATTAGGGGAAGACAAAATCATGGCGGGTAAAATCATGGTAATGCCATGGATTGAATGCGGCACCGCAGAGATTGGATGGCCGCAGAGGAGGGTTTTTGGAATCCAAACTCTGCGCTTATCCGGTCTCTGCGGTGTCTCCCCTCATTGAGTCTCACACAAAGGCACAACGTCCACGAAGGAGCCAATTGCAAAACCCTTATCAACCTCTGTGCCTCTCTGTGTTCTCTGTGGTGGAAAAACAGGGATTTAACCACAGAGAGCACAGAGGAACACAGAGGTTTTGCAAGAGGCTCAAAGGAATGGTTTTTTTGCGGACATTGCGTGAGATTTAGTGACGTTCCAAAACCCGGAAAAAAGAGGCGGAATGCAGGGGGGAAGACAAAATCATGGATTGAATGCGACATCGTGGGGATGGGATGGCCGCAGGGGAAGGTTTTCGGAATTCTTGCCATCTGCTCATCCTGCCGCTACGCTTGCGGTGATGAAACCTTCACCGTTGTTCGTTCTTGCCTCCTTTGTAGCCACTTGCGCCTGCGCTGTTGCGCAGGAGCAGCCGCGTGATCAGGTCTTTGCCGCTTCCATCGCGGAGCTTTTTCCGAAACTGGTTGAGACGCGGCGGGATATTCACGCGCATCCGGAGTTGTCGAACGAGGAGGAGCGCACCTCGGCGCTGGTGGCGGAGCGGTTGCGGGAGCTGGGGCTGGAGGTCAAGACGGGCGTGGCCAAGCACGGGGTGGTGGCGCTGCTGGACAGCGGGCGGCCCGGGCCGTGCGTGGCGGTGCGCGCGGACATGGACGCGCTGCCAATCAAGGAGTTGCGCGCCACGCCCTTCCGCTCGCAAAATCCCGGTGTCATGCACGCTTGCGGTCACGACGTGCATACGACGGTGGGCCTGGGTGTGGCGGAGTTGCTGGCGAAACATCGCGATCTCTGGCGCGGCTCGGTGAAGTTTCTGTTCCAACCGGCGGAGGAATCCATGCCCAGTTCCTTCAAAGGCGAGTGGGGCGCGAAGCTCATGGTGAAGGAAGGCGCGATGGAGAACCCGCGTCCCGCCGCTGTCTTCGGCTTGCATTGCCGCCCGACCATCACTCCGGCGGGCGCGGTGGATGACGCCGTGCATTACCTGCGCGCGGGGCAGCTCGCCTACGCCATCGGGCCGGACAGCGCGAACAGCGACAGCTTCATGGTGACGATCAAGGGCGTCATGGCGCACGGTTCCGCGCCGCATCGCGGCGTGGACGCCATCGTGGTGGCCGCCGAGGCCATCACCGCGCTGCAAACCATCCGCAGCCGCATGACGAACACGCAGAAGCCGCTGGTCATCAGCGTGGGTGTCATCCAGGGCGGACAGCGGCAAAACATCATCGCCGACGAGGTCAAGTTCGGCGGCACCGTGCGCACCTACGACACCGCTTTCCGCGACGGGGTGCTCGAAAAAATGCAGCGCGTGCTGAAAGGCGTCTGCGAGGCGCATGGCGCGTCCTATGAGATGGACTACCGCAAAGGCTATCCCAGCGTCATCAACGACGCGGACTTGGTGAAGACCACACTGCCTTCGTTTCACCGGCTGCTCGGGCAGGACAATGTGCTCGAAATGATCCCCGGCATGGGCGGGGAAGATTTCTCCTACTTCGCCCAGGTGGTTCCCGGTTTTTATTTCCGGCTCGGTGTCAGCAATCCGGAAAAAGACATCACCGGCGAGATTCATACACCGCTTTTCGACGTGGATGAGGAATGCCTCAAAACCGGCGTGGCGGCGATGGCGGCGGCGGTGTGTGATTTTTTGGGGCGGGAGTGAGCGGGGCGCGGAGGGCAGGGCGCAAAACGTATTGTGCTGCAGACGGAATTGTAATACACTGTTCTCATGCAAACCTTGGTGCTCCGCATCCCCGATGATCTTGCCGCCGATATCGAAGCAGAGGCAAAGCGTCTGAACTCGACCAAATCGGCGGTGGCCCGCGCGCGTCTCGGCGCTGCCAAGGCGGCGCGCGCGGAATCCGCAACAGGCTTTGAACTCCTCCGTGACTTGATCGGCACAGACAAGGGCGGCCCGCGCGATCTGAGCGCCCGGGTGGATGATTATCTGAAAAATATGCAGACATCCCGATGAGCCTCGCCGATGCCTGCCTCGTACGGCTCACTGAAATCTTGCCCGATCCGCTGGTATTGACGACGGACGCTGATTTCAAAATCTACCGCCGCCACGGCCGGAAGGTGGTGCCCTGCCTGCTGCCATGAAAAAGCGCCGATAATCCTAAAAACAGAGTTGATAGTCGATGGTTGAGAGTTGAGAGGCTGGAAATGAGCGAGCCGCCAGGGGACTCACTCCCCGGGTGAATGGAGCTTTCGGCGTATGCCGCTGATTTTGAACTATCAACACTCAACTCTCGACTTCCTTTTTCGGCTTAGCCGCCGGTGAAGACGGGGGCATCGTGTCCGTTGAGCCGGGCTGCTTGCTCGCGGGAGCGCCAGCGTTCTTCGTGCTCGTTGAGGCGCTGGAAGAAGTCTTCCTCGGAGTCGGTCTGCTCCGGCGGTTCGACCGGGATGCGGATTTCCAATTCCAGTCCTTTGGGTTCGACGGGCCGGGCTTCGATGGTGCCGGCGTGAAGATGGACGATGACGTAGCAGGCCATCATGTTGACGCCGAATTCATTGGGCTGGCCGCCGCGCACGAAGAAGGGGTCGAAGATGTTGGAGGTGCGCTCGCGATTGGGCCAGCCGGCGTTGTCGCGGATGCGCAGGACGATGTGTCCGCCGTGCTTGGCGCCGGGCAGATGCCGGGCATCGATGTCGAGGTCGCTGCCTTTGCCGAGGTCGGTGAGGCTTTGGGTGAGGATGAGATGCCAGAGCTGGGTGAAGCGTTCCTTGTTCACGATCATGCCGGGCAGATCCTTTTCCAGTTCGATGGCCACGTTGATGCCTTTTGCCGTCAAGGCTTCGGAGTAGCTGTTCGTGACTTCGCTGAGGATGTCCACCAGATGCACGTAGTCGGAGCGGTTCAGGCGTTTGGCGTGGGAGGCGGCGGAGAGGTGGCTGAGCAGGGTCTGGATGCGGTCCATCTGCGCCAGCGCCTGGCTCTGCCAGCCCTCCCAGAAGGAGTCGTCGTGCGGCTGCTGGCCGGAGACTTCTTCGGCGAGCTTTTGCGGGGCCAGCTCGATGAAGGCGCGGATGACGGTGAGGGCGTTGCGCACATGGTGGTTCAGTCCTTCGGCGAGGATGCCCAGGCCGGCGACACGGTCGCTCATGATGGTCTTGCGCATGCGGTCGCCTTTTTCGCCGAGCAGGTGCTCGCGTTCATGCAGGGTTCCATAATAATTCAGGCCGTGGCGGATGGTGGTGGAAAGCTCTTCCGGGTTCCAGGGTTTGTGCAGATAGCGGAAGGCGCGGCCGGAGTTGACCGCGTCCACGGCGGTCTGGTATTCGGCATAGGCGGTGATGAGGATGCGGACGAGATTCGGGTTCAACTGGCGGGCTTTTTCCATGAGGTCGATGCCGCTCTCGCCGGGCATGCGTTGATCGGTGAGGAGGACGCCGATCTCCTGGCCGTGCTCGACGAGAAGCTGGTAGCCTTCCTTGGCGTTGGTGGCGGTGTGGATGACGAAATCATCCTCGAAGGCCTGACGGAAGTAGTGCAGGGCCTTGATTTCGTCATCGACGTAGAGCACGGCGAAGGGGGGCTTGGCGGCGGCGTGGGCGGGGTTCATTAGGAGTTTTTGCGCGGGGCTGGGGGATGATCGGAAGGCAGAAAAGTCAGGGTGAAGCGGGTGTATTCGTCCGGCAGGCTTTCGACATCGATGCCCCCCTCCATCTGCTGCATCATGCGGTAGCAAATGCTGAGGCCGAGCCCCATGCCTTTGCCGACTTCCTTGGTGGTGAAGAAGGGGTCGAAGATGTGGGATGCCTGCTCCTGGGTGATGCCGGCGCCATTGTCCTCCACGCAAACATAAACCGTCTGGCTGTCCCGCCAGGCGCAGATGACGATGCGCGGTTTGTCATGCCCCTGCAGGGCGTCGATGCTGTTTTGAATGAGGTTGATGAGCACCTGGAGGACTTCGCGGTCATCCGCCAGGATGCAAAGCCCGGGATCGGCGTGGATGCTCAAATGGATATTTTGGTCTTGGATGCCTTTGGCGAGGAAACGCTGGGCTTTGCGCAGCACCGAGGCGAGATCGACAGGGTGCAGGGTGCGCTGCTCGGGATGGGCAAAGGTGCGCAGGTCGGAGACGATGGCGACCACGCGGTCCACGCCTTCCGCCAAGTCGTGGGCGATTTCCTGGACGCTGGAGGCGACTTCGGGCGGCATGGCTTTGGTCTTTTTGTTCAGCACGTAGAGCGCGGATTTGACGAAGTTGAGCGGGTTGTTGACCTCGTGAATGATGCCGGCGCTGAGCCTGCCGATGGAGGCGAGCCGGTCGCTGTGGTCGAGCTGCGCTTCGGTTTCGTGCAGGCGCTCGATGGTGTTGATGAGTTCCTCGTTTTGCCTGCGAATGTGCTCGTGCTGGGTTTCGGTCCGGTATCTCGCCATGAATTCGCTCACGCGGATGTTGTAATGCTGGAAGCCGGTGGCGAGCAGGACGACGCAGTTCAGCACGATGAAGGTGGTGTTGGAGAGAAACATGTTCATTTCCTCCTGCCGTGGATTGCCGATGAGGTTCGGCACGGTGGCGGCGAAGTAGGCCAGCACGATGGTGGCGAGGGTGAAGCCGATCTCCCGGAAGGTCCAGTTGAAGACGAAACAGGTGGCGACCATGCAGAAGCTCAGCCCGGCGTAGTAGTGCGAGCCGGGATCCCCGGAGACATACATCATGTAACACACGCAGAGGCTCGGGATGAGAGGCAGCAAGGCCGGGTACATCCGGTAGTGCTGGATGCCGAAGGGCTTCTCAATCGACAGCAACAGGGCGACGCCGATCAAGGACGAGGAGACGCGCAGAATCGAGAAGGGGATGATGTGCTCCGGATAGGCGAGCACGTCCAAGATGCTGCACAACGGCATGAGCACGATGACGAACCAGCAGCCGATGCGCGCGTTGCGGAGGGTCATTTTGCGATCCTCGCCATGAAAGCGCGCGGCGAGCGCAGGATCCTTGTCCAAGCTGGGAGCATCATCCCGGCCGATCTCGGCAGCAGACGACCGTCCTCCGCGCAGCAATCGGATCATTTTGCCGAATGCTCGCGGAAGATCGGGGATGGAGAGTGACGCTGAGAACATGACAACAGCGTTACAACCTACCGTATTAATTATCAAAATCCATAATTTTGATAATTAATTTCGCCCAGTGCCCTTCTGGCGGCCCAATCCGGCCTTTTTGGGGCATCAGCCGACGATGCCGCTGATGTCGATGAGGTAAAGCTGGCGGCCGCTGTTGTGCGGGGAGTCGATGCAGACCATTTTGCCGTTGCGACTGGAGCGTGGATGGGTGTCGCAGCGCCACTCGCCGGTGTAAAAGGCGGGGCTGTAGAAGTGGCCGAGGGCGACGCGGCGGTCGGTGGGGATGTGGTAGAGGTAGGGGTGCTGGAGGCGTTTCTCGTCCGGGTAGGTGTCGTTGAGCACCCATTCGTCGTTGGTGTGCGGGACGCAGGTGTTGTGGCCGTTCTTCGGCATCTTGTCTTTGCCGACGACTTCGACGTGGTCGGTTTTGTCTTTGAACAGGTAAAAACGGTCGCCATGGCTGGGGTGGTAGGCCCAGGCGAAGACGTGGGCGGGGTCTTTCCAGACGAAGTGGGAGGTGCGGCCCAGGGGGTCGAGGATGTAGGGATCGGAGCCGTCGGCGTTGATGGTGAAGAGGCGGGTGACGAAGGATTTGTCGCCCTCGCCCTTCCAGCGGTGGAGGAAGATGAAGCGGGAGCCGTCCGGGGAGTAGAGGAGGTGGTTGAACCAGTGCTTGGCGTTTTTGCTGAAGCCGTCCGGGGAGCCGGTGTAGGGGATGGCGGCGGCTTGCTCCATGGTGAAGATGAGCTGTTCCTCGCCGGTTTCCAGGTTGACGCGCCAGAGGCCGGAGTCGGCGGGGGCGAGGACGTTCACGTTGGGGTCGGGGACGCCGTTGTAGCCGTAGCCGGGGCGGGTGTCGTTGAGGCGGCGGAAGTCGGTGGAGACGCCCCATTTGCCGTCGGGGCTGACGGCGTAGATGGCGCGGGGGAGGGTGCGTTTTTTGCCGGATTTCACGTCGAGGATATGGCAGACGAATTGGCCGTCCTCGCGGTCGTTCCAGAGGACGGTGGATTCGGCGCCGGGCACCCACTGCAACATGCAGCCTTGCTGCCAGTTCCAGGCGCGGCTGGAGCCGAGTTCGATCCATTTGTCGCCGTCCTGGAGATCGACCATGCCGACCTGGATGACATCATCAGGGGAAGGGGAGCGGTGCTCGAAATCGACTTGGTTGGAGAGTACGAAGCGGTCGTCCAGGGAGAATTGCAATTTGTCATAGTAGGCGAACCAGTGGAACCCGGGCTTGCGGGTGATCTGGCGCACGGGCGGCAGCGGCAAGTCTTCATCGAGCGAGGCAGCGGCGCGGGTGGTGTTGAGGGCAAATAGGGAGCCGGTGGCGGTGGAGAGGAAACGGCGGCGGTTCATGGTTGGGGAAGTGTCAAGGGTCAATGAGGTCGTCAAGGAGGTCAAGGCATCGTGTCGAGATCGCCCGGAAAAGAAACCGGAAACGGAGTGCGAGCAAACGCTCTCGTCTGAAACTTCGAACTTGAACCGAAAAAGGAAGCTGAGAGTCGAGAGTTGATTGTTGATAGTTAAAAGTCAGCAGCTTACGCCGAAAGCTCCTTTTACCCGAAGGGTGAGTCCACCTGGCGACATAAGTCGCTCATTTCCAGTCTCTCAACTCTCAACCATCAACCATCAACTATCAACTATCAACTATCAACTATCAACTATCAACTCTGATCCTATGGGGTGCTTGTGAATTTTAACCGCAATCCTCCGGACAATGGGGCTCATCCCGTGGCGCGGTTGATGACGAGGCCGCGCATGGCGCTGGAGGACATCATGGGCTGCAGCAGGGTCATGGCGGCGCGCAGTTTGGCGGGGGTGGCGCGGGTGTGGTCGTGCATGACGATGACATCGGTGGCGAGCGGGGCGAGGGGGGCGGCGTCGGCGAAGTTTTTCAGCACCGGCGGGCCGTCGAGGATGATCCAGTCCACCTCCAGGCGGGCGCGGTCGATCCAGGCGCGGTAGCCGTCGAGCAGTTCGTTGGTCTCGTAGGCGGGGATGTCGTGCGCGGGCAGCACGTAGAGGCCGGAGGCGCCGTAGCGGATGTCGTCCAGGTGGCTGGCGCAGGAGCTGTGGCGCTCGGACTGCGGGAAGTAATGATGCAGGCCGGGGCCGCCGGCGTGGCAGTCGATGACCAAAACCTTGCGGCCATGATGCACGAAGGTGGCGGCGAGCGCGGCGGCGGCGAGGCTTTTGCCCTCGCCGGATTCGGAGCTGGTGACGAGGATGATGCCGCCGGGGCCGCTGCGGTAGAGCGCTTGTTTCTCCAGCACGCCGGTGAGCTGGCGCAGGGCGGTGGCGGCGCCGCGCGGCTCGGACTTGAGGCACTCGGCCAGCACTTCGGAGGGGTGCGAGCCGTCGAGATGCGGGAACTCCGCCAGGACGGTGGAGCGGCTGCCGGAGGTCAGCTCCACCGGGGCGGCGGCCACCAGTTGCCCGGCGGGTTGCCCGTTGGTTAGTGGCGGGGCTGTTGCGGCGGCCATCTCCGGGGCGGGGGCTGCCGTCGAGGATGCGGGCGCGGTATCCGGGGCGCGCAGGAGTTTGAGGACATGATCCTCGGTCAAGCCCCAGCCGAGCGGCACGCCGACGAAGACGAGGCCGAAGACCATCATGGCGGCGAGCGCGGCGAGGGTTTTGTTCGGTTTGACCGCTTTGTCCGGCGGGGTGGCGATGTCGGAGATGCGCAGCAGGCCGCTGTCGGTGAACTCACCGGTGAGGTTGGCTTGGTTCATCCGCATGACGATGTTTTGATGCATCTGGCGGTCGAGTTCGACTTGGTCGATGAGCATCTTTTCCTGAATCTCCTTGTCGCCCATGGCGATGACATCGCCGCGTGTGCCTTCGACCTGGCGTTTGAAGTCGTCGCGCTGGGAGGTGAGGGTGGCGACTTCCTGGCGGGCCATGGTGACGACGCTGCCGATGAGGGTGTTGAGATCCTGGCGGCGGGAGCGCAGTTCGTTGTTGATGCCGACGACCTTCGGGTGGCGCGGGCCGCAAAATTCCAGCAGGGGAGTGAGCTGCGCTTCCAGGGCGCTGATCTCGTTGCGTTTCTGGATGACTTGCGGGTTGTCGGCGATCAAGCGGACGCGCAGCAGTTCGGTCTGGCTGTTTTGCGCAGCTTCGATGGCGGCGAGGTCGTAGCGGGCGCGGGTGAGTTTCACATCGACGTCGGCGAGCGCCACATTGAAGGCCTGCAATTTTTCCCCGGAGGTGTCCTTGACGCCGTCGGCACGGCTGAGCACGCTGGCTTGCTGGCGATAGGCGGCCAGCCGGGCTTCGCTGGCTTGCAGGTTCTGGCGCGCTTCGGCGGCTTTTTGGGTAAGGAACTCGGACGCGGCGCGGGTGCTGCCCAACTCCTGCTCGGCGACGTAGTCGATGTAATGATGGACGTAGCGGTTGGCGAGGTCGGCGCAGAGGGCCGGTTCCTCGCCGCGCACCTGCACGCGCAGGATGAAGGATTCCTTCATAGGTTCGACGCGGGTGGCGGAGGCGATCTTGCGAATGAAAACCTCGCGCAGATCCGGCGGCGGCTTGGGTTTGGAGAGTCCGGCCCAATCCTTGATCATGTCCGTGAAGGATTTGCGGGTGAGATCGGGCGCGATGTATTGTTGCCGCAGATCATCGGGCATTTGGCCGTGGAAAAACTCGACGTAGCGGCGGGACTTCATTTCGGAGAGATGATTGTTCACCAGCAGCGGCGCGCTGAGTTCGCCGACTGGGGAGCGGCCGAGCTGCTCGAAGTTGAAGACGTTGGCGTCCTGGATGCGCAGGAGGAGTTGGGCTTCGGCTTGGAACACCTTCGGTCCGGTGCCGAGTTTGATGAAGGCGAGAACAGCCAGCAGGCTGCCGAAGAGCAGGCCGCGCTTCCAGTTGCGGCGCATGTAGCCGATGAGATCGGCCAGGCTGATGATGGTCTCCGGCTGGGGGGCGGCAACCGCCGGGGCGGGCGGTGGTGGCGCGGGCGGCGGCGGGGGGGGCGTCATTGGCGCCACTGCCGGGACGGTGGCGAGCTGATGCTGGGCGCGTGCGTCCACCAGCGCCAGGGAGGACGAGGGCGAGGGCGCCGGCCCGGCACGCGGGACGGGCGCGTCATGGCTCACGGGGAGATAGGATAGCGGATTGACGGCCATGTTAGTTGGATTGAATGGGCGGATTCGGAGTTTGACAGAGTTTAGGAAAGTGGAAGGGGCGTCAGAACCGGCGGCGCGGACGAGGCGGCGGGCCGGGCAGGGGACGGAGCGGACACATTCATGGCGCGCAGGATGATGTCGTTGACCAAGCGCACGTCGAAGACCTGCTCCGCCAGCGCGCGGCTGGCGCGGCCCATGACGGTGAGCGCGGCGCGGTCGCGCAAGCAGCGGCGCATGGCCTGCTCGACGGCTTCGACGCTTTGCGGGCGGACGAGGAAGCCGTTTTCTCCCTCCATCAACGGCTCGCGGGCGGCGCGTTGTTTTTGCCCGGCGGCGGTGAGGCGCAGGCACTCGCGCGCGCCGACGGAGTTGGTGGTGATGACGGCGCGGCCCGTGGCGAGCGCCTCCAGGGTGGCGTGCGGCACGCCTTCGCGATACCAAGTGGGCAGCACGAAGACGTGCATTGTTTTCAACAAGGCGGCAACGTCGCGCACCATGCCGTGATAGGTGAGCAGTCCCTCGCTCACCCAGTCTTCCACCTGGCTCTCCGAGACGCGGTTCGGGTTCGGGTCAAAGGGGCCGACGAGGTGGAACTCGGCTTCCGGGTGGTCTTTTTTCACCCGCCGGGCGGCTTCGGCGAAGACGGCCACGCCCTTGCTGAGCAGCAGGCGGCTGACCAGGACGAAGCGCACCGGGCCGCCCGCTGCGAGTTCGGCGTCGCCATCCAGCGGCATGTGAGGGAACTCTTCAATATTCACGCCGGAACCGGCGGTGACATGCACGGGCACGCCGGGCGGCAGCATCTTCAACTCCTCGAACAACCGCCGGTCGTCCTCGTTTTGCATGAAGATGACCTCGGCGCGTTTCAAGGCGAAGCGATGCAGCAGCTTCGACACGGTTTGCACGAGGCGGCCTTTGAGGGTTTCCTGCCGGACGAAGGTGAAGCCGAGGCCGGGCAGCAGCGCGTACACCTTGGGCACGCCGGCCAGCCGCGCGATGGGGCAGCCGTATAACACGGACTTGATGGTATAGGCAAACAAGGCGTCCGGGCGCTCGCGGCGGAAGAGGCGGAAGAGGTCCAGCCAAGTGGTTAGATCGCTGAACGGATTCACGCGGGAGCGCACCAGGCGCACCGGCTGGTGGCGGCCGCCGAGATCGCTCATGAATTGCCGCACATGCGGGTAGTTCTCGGCGGCGGCGGTGACGACCTCGCAGCCGCGCGCGGCCAAGTCGCGGATGAGGTCGCCGCGATGGTACACGAGGGTGTTGGCGTCTGCGGTGAGGACGAGGACTTTCATGATTCGCCGGGCAGGAGGTGGGTGATGGCGCGTTTCACGGCGCGCATGGAATGGAAGATGCGGGCGCGCAGGCTGGCGGGATTGACGGCTTCGAGGTCCGCCACCATGCGGTGCTCTTTGGCCCATTTTTTCTTGTAAGTGACGTCGCCGGGCAGGAGGTCGTATTCCTTGAGTCCGTGCCGCATGGCCCAGCGGATGTTTTCGGCCATGATGAGCTTGCCGGGCGAGTGGGCGATGTCCGCCACGCTCCAGCCGCCTTGATAGTCCCAGATTTTTTCGCCTTCGACAAAGGCGTAGTTGGCGGCGACGGGGCGTCCGTCGAAGTCGATCACCAGCAGCGCGGCGCGCTGTTGCGGGCACCAGTGGGCGGCGAGTTCTTCGTGAAAGGCGCGGGTGCGCGGCTGCAGGAAGAGGCTTTGGTCCGGCGTCCAGCGTTCGCCGTGCAGGTTCATCAGCACGTTTAGCAGCGCTGCTGCTGTTTCGGTGTCGCGGGCTTCGCGCACGGTGACGGTGTGGGAGCGCGCGGAGCCGGCCACGAGGTTTTTGTATTTTTTGCGGAAGCTGCCGCTGCGCTGCATGATGTAGCTGTCCCAGCCGCCGCCGTCGAAACGGATCAAGGGGCTTTTCTGCTCGTTGACCAATCGCACCTCCGCGGCATGGCGATCGAGCGCGCGGCGCAGGCGCTCCAGGTGGGGCGAGGCCAAGTCCACAAAACCGAAGTGCGCGGTGTCCCACGCGCCGCGCGCGGTCGTCAGCAGCCGGTCCAGCAGGGAGTCGAGCGCAGTTTCGCAGCCGGGCAGCGCCATCAGGTCCAGACCTTCCGCCACTACCTCGCCCAAACCTCCGAAGAATGCCAGATGGCGCAAGTGCCGGCGGGTGGATGCGACACCGGGGCCGATGGCCAAGGGCGTCAGCGCGGCGAGTTCGCCTTTCTGTGTCCAAGCGGCGCCGATCAGCGGCTGGTGGTCTTTGGAAAAATGCCGCCACCATAGCTCCATCCAATCGCGCCGCATGAACGGCGTACGTGTCGCGTTGCGCTCCAGCAGCGCGTCCCAATGCGGCAGCAGCCGTTGCAACCCGGCGTCGTCGCGCACGATCTCCAGTCTCAGGCTGGCCGCTGCGGTGTTCGTTTCCGAGATCGAAACCGCGGCCGGGCTGGACGACGGTGCGGAAAAAACCGGGGTGGCCAGCGCGCCAACCGCGCGCCGGACTTCGTGACTGAAGGGAAGGGCGGACGCCGGGTTCATGTCATTGAGAGGGGAGAGGATTGCGGGAGAGTTGCGCGGCCAGCAGCCGGCCCAACGAACGCCGCGCCGCCAGCAGCGCGGGCGCGTCGTTTTTCCAATCGCCGAACCCGCGCGCGAACGAGCGTGTCAGCTCCAGAGCCTTGTTTTTCAACCCGGCTCTTTTGGCGAGGGTGAGGTAATCGAAATCTTCCGCCGCCGCGCGCAGCCATTTGAGGCGGATGGAGGCCACCGGCAGGTCGCGGCCATGCCGGGCGAGAGTGGCGGGGTAAATGTAAAAACCGTCGCCGTTGAAGGTTTCGCCGTCGCCGATGAACGTGCCCGCGTCCGTCCAGGGATCGACGTCCGGCGAATAATGCAGCAGATCCCAATAGGCCAGTCCGGTGATGCCGTGAAACTGCATCAGCCACGGCAGGATGCGGTGATTGATCGGCGGATAGTCAATCATCCACACCGGCGGATGCCCTTCGGTCACTGTCTTCGGAAAACCATGACGCGCCTTCCATTGCTCGCTCAACTGCACCAGCGCCGCGTAGGTCCACACCTCCTCCCCGGCGGCCAGACGTTTGGCGATGTTGCGTTTGCCCTTGGGGTGCTCCATGTCCTCATACACCGCGCTGAAGTGCGGCACCCAGATGTCCGCCGCGCCCGCCAGCGAACCCCACTTGGGATGGTCCGGCGTGGGTTGTTCGGTGACCATGAGCGGCAGGCGCACGTTGTGTTTTTTTTCCGCCTCGTTGAAAAAAGCGCCCCACTTGCGCACGAGATCGTAGGCCGCGGCGTTGTTAGGTTCGTCGAGGTCGCCCAGCGCGATGTAACCCCGGTCGCCGCAGCGGAAGCGGTGCAGAATTTTCATCCAGTCTGCCACGTAACGCTGCGCGGCGGCGCGATCCCGGCCCAGCGGGTCGTCGAAAGGCCAGCTTGGAAAGATCGGCAGGCTGATCGTCGCCGCGTGCCGATGCAGCAGATGCCGCCGCAGCACGCGTTCCACCGCGTTCACGTCCAGTCGGCCGCTGGCCGCGTCCGGGTAACTGAGGCGCACTTGGTCGATGCTCAGCCGGTGCTCCGCCAGCAGGCTCTCGTAGGCGTCCAGAATCGGCACGAGCCGGGGTTCGGGATAACCGGCGTCGCGGTCGAAGCCATGCACCTCGGCGATGCGCCGCCAGCTCACCCAAAAGGAGGAGCGCAGCGAGGGTGTGACCGGCAGGTCGAACGGCCACACGTCCAGCGTGAAATCCACCCGCTCCTGTGTGGCGTCGTTCAATCTAACTTGCACCTCGCCTTGATAACGTCCCGGCGGCGTGGCATAAGGCACGAACACATCCACCCAAAACGGCTGGTTCAACCACGGCAGCGGCGGCGGTGCGGTTTCCGGGAAATCCTGCGGCACCAGCGCGTCCGGGTAATCGCCAGGCGGCAGCGAGGTCTGCGGCGACGACACGCTGACGCGGACGTAATGCTCCCGATAGATTCGCGGCGCGGGAACGCTCGCGCCGCGCGGTCCGGTCAAAACGGAAGCGGTCAACCGCGCTCCGGCCAATTCGTCAGGCGCGCCTGTCAGCACCACTTGGAAAGCCTCCCATTCCCCGCGCGCCGCCTGCAACTGCGGTGTTATGCGCGGGCGCGCCGGTTGCTGGCGCAGCACCCGCGTCATCGAGTCCGCGGTCCACACTCCGATGGCGCGCGCTTCCCCCGGCAGCGCCGCCAGTGCGGACGCCGTCACAAGCAAAAGCGCGGGAATGGAGCGTGTGGTTCTCATTCGGCAGCAACAGGGATCAGGGATTCGTAAAGCCGCATGTAGGACTCCGCGGCTTGTTCCAGCGTGAAATGCTCCATCACTCGCTGCCGCGCCGCCGTGCCGGCAGCGGCACGCGCTTCCGGGGCGAGACGCAGCCGTTCCTCCCAGGCGGCGCACAAAGCCGCCGCGTCTCCCGGTGGCGTGGCGGCGCCGGTGTCCTGTGTCAGCAGCGCGCAATCTCCCACGTCGGTGGTCACGCACGGCACGCCGCAGGCCATCGCCTCCAACACCGTCATCGGGCAGGCTTCGGTGCGGGATGAGAGGGTGAAGAGATCGAGCGCCGGATAAAACAATTCCGGCTCGCTTTGAAACGGCAGCCAGACCACCCGCTCCGGCTCCGGCAGCGCGGCGGCGAGCGACCGGCATTCCGTGTCCAAGTCCTCCTCCCGCACCCCGCACAAAACCAGCCGCGCCGCCGGCAGCCGGGCCGTCAGCAGGGCGAAGGCGCGCAGCAGCAGCGGCAGGTTTTTCATCTCGTGAAAACGTCCCACGAATCCGAGCACCGGCGCGTTTTCGGTCAAGCCCAGCCGCTGTCGAGTCTCCGCGCGCGCGGTCTCTGAGGGCCGGAATCGTTGCGTGTCGATGCCGTTGGAAATCCACAGCATCTTCGCTCGCGGATAGCCTATCCGCGCATGATCCTCCAGCGCCACTTGCGAGCACGACACGATGCAGCGCGGCGCCACGCGCGCCGCCAGCGGGATCAAACGGCGCAGCAGCGCGGTCTTCCAAGCAGACTCGCCCGGCGCGCGCGTGATCTCCCGGCAGTGAATGCTCCACACCACTTGCGGCACTCCGGCCAGCCGCGCCACCAGCCCGCCGACGAAATCCGCGTGGTGCATCCAGGTCTGCACCACGGCGGGCCGCTCCTGACGCAGCACGCGCCACAGCTTGCGCAAGGCTGAGCGCGACAGGAACGAAGTTTCCTCCAGCGCGTGAAAAGCGTCGCAGGACTGCAGCAGTTCCGCCGCTTCCGCCGGGCGGCCGGCAGCGCGCATCGCCACCACCACCACGCGCCAGCGCTGCCGGTCGAGATGGCGCACCAGCCCGCGCAGCATCGACTCCGCGCCGCCGCCACCGATGCCGTAAATGAAATGCAGCACCGTGGGCCGCGCGTCCGCTTGTGGCGCGAGCCGCTGGCTCGCCGCGCTGGTGGGGAGCGACCGAGCCGGTCGCTCCACGCCGTCAGCCGCCACTTGGGGGCTGCGCGGAAGAGTTGGGGCAAGGTTTGCGAACATGGCGAAAATCAAAGCGCGGCGCGGCGTCCGAACTGCCGCCGCCATTGTTTCAGGGTTTCAAAAGCTCCCGACACCGTGGCCTCCGCCTCCCGCACCGAGGCCGGCGCGCCGTAGCGCGGCAGCGCCCAGCGCGGGCTGCCGGATTCCACCCGTCCGTTGACCATGCTGAAGGCCGCTTCAAAGTCCGCTTCGCGCAGCCAGACGGCGCTTTTGGCGGCGTCAAAATCTCCCGGCCCGCCGTTCGGATAAGCGAACCAGCGCGCCGCCCGTCCCAACTCCGCGCGCAGCCGTTCCGCGCTTCCCACGATCTCATCTCGCGCCTCCGCGTCCGTGCAACGCGCCAGCACGGGATGCCGGTGGGTGTGCCCGCCGATCTCGATCCGCCCATCCCGCGCCAGATGCCGAAGCTCGTCCCAAGTCAGCGCCTCCAGCGGCTCCGGCCTGCCGCCGCCGATGTCCACGCCGAGCAGTCCGATGATTTTTTCCACCTTGGCCTGCAACTCCGCCCACGGCAGCGCCTTGAGCGCCGCCAGCAGCTCGCGCAGTGCCGTCCGCCGTGCCTGAGCCGTGTCCAGCGGCCAGTCAAAGGAGCTCCCGCCTATCATCAGCGTCAGCCGTTCTCCGCACGCCCGCGTCAGGGCCAGATCGAGCTTTTGAAACCACAGCAACTCACCGTCCGCGAACGCCGTGCTGACAAACAGCGTCGCCGGCAGGTTGAACTCCCGCAGCACCGGCAGCGCCAGCTTGAGATTGGAAGCGTAGCCGTCGTCAAAGGTCAGCATGACGCGCGGTCGTCCGCCGGGAACTGATCCGTCCGCCGCCACCGCGACCGCCTCTGCCGCCGTCACCACCGTGTAATACTCTGCGAGATGGGCGCAGATGTCCCGGAACCGCTCCACCGGCTCATGCAGGCTTGTGTCCAGCAGACTGGAGCCCGCGTCATTGCCGCCGTCGTCACGCAAGCCGTGAAAAGTCAGCACCGCCACTCCGCCACGCGCCCTGTGGCGGCTCCAGCGCGAAAAGCCGGAACCTACCAGGGCCGTGGCAGCAAGCTGCTGGCGACTCAAGCCGGGGTTCATCAGGTGGTGAGCTAAAAAGATTCGATTTCCACAATATAAAGAAAACTCAGACCTTCGCAATCTCTAAAATATGGAAATTATGGAAATGCTCATGCGTTTTATCGCCGGAAACAGTTCGGTTTCGTGACGGCGTTTGTTGGCCTTC
>CAZNKC010000040.1:20606-29994 GCA_964573315.1 uncultured Verrucomicrobiaceae bacterium
CCGCCCTCCTAGCCGATCAACTGGGCGCGGGTGAACACCGAGGCGACGGGGTAGCCTTTGGACTCGATGTTTTCCCGCCCGCCTTCCTGGCGGTCCACCAGCACGAGTACGAAGGCCACTTTGCCACCGGCCTCTTCGACGGCCTGGATGGCTTTCAGAGTGGATTCGCCGGTGGTGATGACGTCATCGACCACGACCACGGGCTGGTCCGGGGTGAAATTGCCCTCGATGCGGCGGCCACGACCGTGGTCTTTGGCTTCCTTGCGGACGGTGAAAGCCTGCACCACGGCACTGCCATCGCCGCGCAGGGCGGAGGTCATGGCCGCGGCGAGCGCCAGCGGGTCGGCGCCCAGGGTCAGACCGCCGATGGCCGCGGGCCGGGCCGGGAGCCGCGCGGCTTCGGTCTCGAAAAGATCAAGCAGCAGCCGCCCCACCAAGACAGCACCTTCGGCATCGAGCGTGGTCACTCGGCAGTCCACGTAGAGATCACTCTGACGACCGGAGGCCAGGGTGAAGGCGCCTTTTTTGACGGATTTGGCGAGTAAAATAGCGCGCAGCCGGGAGCGGTCGGATTCGAGGGACATGCGGCTGGATGTAGGCGGGAAAAAGCGGCAGGCAAGACCGAATGCAAGGTTGCCGGCGGGGAGGCGGGGTTTACTCGCCAAAATTCACCCTGCAAAGTCACAAGACAAGGAGTTAGCGCCGCGCGTCAGGGAACGGCGTCGTTTTCGCTTCCGGTGATCAAACTGTCACAACCGGGACTTGCATGAGGCCGATTGACCGCTAAGGAAGGCGGCGGATGACAGTCTTTTCCGACCCCAAATGAGCGACCCGATCCGTCACGAGTGCGGCATCGCGGTGGTGCGCCTGCGCAAGCCGCTCGAACATTATCATGCGCGGCATGGCTCGGCCCTGTGGGGCTTTCACAAGCTCTACGCGCTCATGGCCAAACAACGCAATCGCGGCCACGACGGCACCGGCATCGGCTGCTGCAAGCTGGACATGCCGTTGGGCCAGCCCTACATGTTCCGTCTGCGCTCGTCGAAGAAGGACGCGCTGGACGACATGTTCGAGGAGGCGCGCAAGGACTACGTGCGCGACATGCGCCGGCATTTCAACAATGACGATGACCGCAAGAACGAGGAGCGGTATTTCCGTCCGGAGGTGCTGCGCGAGCACTTCGACTACAGCGGGCAGATTCTCATGGGGCACCTGCGCTACGGCACCTCCGGCACCTTCGGCAAAGGCGCCTGCCATCCCTACCTGCGCCGCAGCAACTGGCCGACGAAGAGCCTCATGGTCATGGGAAATTTCAACATGACCAACACCGCCGAGTTGCACCGCGTCATGATCGAGCGCGGCCAGCATCCGGTCTATGGCACGGACACGCAGACGGTGCTGGAGGAGATCGGTTTCCAACTCGACGAACTGCACACGGACATCTACCGCGCCTTGAAAGAGCACTTCATCGGCGCGGACATTCCGCGCCACATCTCCGAGCAACTCGATGTGGCGGAGGTGGTGCGCCGCTCGGCGCAGCATTGGGACGGCGGTTACACCATCTGCGGAGCGGTGGGCAACGGCGATCTCTTCGTGATGCGCGATCCCAACGGCATCCGGCCCTGTTATTATTACGAGAACGATGAGGTGGTGGTGTTCGCCAGCGAGCGCGTGGCCATCCGCACCGTGTTCGACGCCAGCGAGGACGAGGTGAAGGAGCTGCCGCCGGCGCATGTGGCCTCGATGAAGGCGGACGGCGCGGCGCTGGCGGTGGAGGCCTTCGCGGAGCCGCGCGAGTACCGTCCCTGCTCGTTCGAGCGCATCTATTTCTCGCGCGGCAACGACTCGGAGATATACGCGGAACGCAAGGGCTTGGGCGAGACGCTGGTGCCGCAATTCCTGGAGGCCACGGACAACGATCTGGAAAACACCGTGGTCAGCTTCATCCCCAACACCGCCGAGACCGCCTACCACGGTCTGATGGACGGCCTGCGCAAGCAGCGCCGCGTGGAGGTGAAGCAGTCCCTGGTGGAAATGTGGCAAAGCGGCCGGCTCGACGAGGCGAAGATCGACGACTTGATCCTGCGCAACTGGCCGCGCGCGGAAAAGATCGCGCACAAGGACGTGAAGCTGCGCACCTTCATCTCCCAGGAGGGGGATCGCGACACGATGGCCTCGATGGTCTATGACATCACCTATGGCGTGGTCAAGGAAACGGACACGCTGGTGGTGGTGGATGATTCCATCGTGCGCGGCACCACGCTGCGCAAAAACCTGCTGCGCATCCTGGCGCGCACCCTGCCGCGGCGGATCGTCGTGATGTCCACCGCGCCGCAGATCCGCTACCCGGACTGTTACGGCATCGACATGGCGGAGATCAGCAAGTTCATCGCCTTCGAGGCGGCGATCGAGCTGACCAAGGAGCGTGGGTTGTGGCATTTGCTGGAGGATTTGTATCAGGAGGCGCGCGAGGAATTGAAAAAGCCCGCCGCCGAGATGCGCAACGTGGTCAAGGGTCTGTACACGCCATTCACATACGAGGAGTTGTCGGACCGCATCAGCGTCATGGTGCGCCCGGCGGGCATCACCTGGGAGGGCGAGGTGCGAGTGATCTATCAAACCGTGGAAGGCCTGCACCACGCCCTGGGCGAACGCTTCGGGGACTGGTACTTCACTGGCGACTACCCCACGCCCGGCGGCTACGAGATGGTGAACCGCTCCTTCGTGCATTACATGGAGAGAAAGAGCGGGCGGGCGTATGATTTGCTTTGAAACAAAGTACCCCGCCACTCCGTGGCGGGATTGAACTAAACTGACTGCCTAGGAAATTGCTTTCGCGGGTACCGGGCCGGAGTGGTCCTGGGCGTGGAACGGGGACGGGGTGTGAGGGGGTCTGTCCAGATCGGCTTTGATGCGGCGAACCAATTCCTCGTTCGCATCATGCCCGTAACTGAGAAAGATGCGGAACTGACGGCCTTCTGATTTCCCACTCGCGGTCATTTGCGACGATTAAAACGAATTCATCAAAGCAGTCCAGTCTGAATCAACTAAAAATCCATGACTATTACTGCTAGGAATTCGCTTTTCAGCCCCTCGCGCGCCCTTCCCGGCGTAGACCGGGGTTGGAGGGGGTGCGGCTGCGGTCGTGGGCGCGAGCGAGGGACTGAGGAGCCCCATGACGATCGCAGCGACCAAGCCGGGCGCGAAAGGCGTGGCGAATCGCCGTCGTACGGGGGTGATGTTCATGGAGGTGGATCAATGGATTTCGTTCTTCACCTACTCCTGAGCCCGCAAGCGCCACCAGGCGGATTCGAGCGGGAAGAAGGAGACGAAACGCATCCGGTCGGCGCGGAAGTGGGCGAGGGTGGCGAGGATCTCCGGCTCGTGGCGACCTACCACCTCGCGATCCGGACAAAGCGTGGTGACCCAGGCGGCGAACATGGCTTCGCGGGCGGTACGCAACTCGGCGCGACGCGCGGGCGAGAGGCGGTTGATCTCCTGCAACTGAAGTTGCGCGAGATCCTGCGCTTCGGCCAGGGTCTGTTGAGGTTTCCACAGTGCGTTGAGCTTGCGCCAGTCGGCCTCGTAATGGAGTTCGGCGGCGGGATCGAAATCCGCCCTTTGCCTCATGCCCTCGGCGGCGAGTTCGGCGGTGGCGCTCAGGCCGCGGGCGAAGGTGGCGCGCAGGGACTCATCGTCCTCCATTTCCCACAAGCCGCGCAAGGCCACCGCAGCGCAGGAACCGGTCCAGGTCGCTCGGTAGGCCTTCGGCTCGCCCTTTATCTCGAAGACCATGCCGCGCTCGCAGGCCTCGAGACGGGTCGGGCCGTCTCCCTGCTGCGGTCCCTCGCGCAGGGCGTCCTCGTAGCGCTGCTCCCACACGGCCTCGCCGGTGAGCTGGTGCATGGCCTTGCAGACAAAGAGCAGCCTCGGCGCACTCTCCCAACTGAAGCGATTGAACGAGCCGCGAAAGTGGAAGGGCGGTTCCGCCGGCATGCGCCAACCGGTTTCGACAAGCACTTCCGCGACCTCGCTGAATTTCGCCACGATACGTTGGCGCAGGGTTTCGTCGGCAAGACCGCTCTCGAGATAGCGCCAGAGCCCATAGAACCACGGACCGGTCTGATCGTTGGAACCCATCGGCCAGGTCGTCTTCCCGTCGGTGGCGAAACCGCGTCCGATGAAACCTTTCACCTCGCTGCAATCCGCGAGTCGCAGGAGCCCTTCGACGAGCCGCCGCGCCTTGGTCTTGTCCGACTCCTCCTGCGTCGCGAGCGCTCGGTTCACCATGCCGTCGAGGTAGAGGCCGTTGAACATCGCGCCGTTTTCGTTGGGCGCCCACCAGCCGAGCGCGTTGGGTTTGCCGGCGCGGCATTCCTCCGGCGTGGGCAGGCTGACCGAGCCGTCGAGGTCGGTGAAGTCGAGCAGCACGTCGTGCTCGTCCACAAAACGCCGCCACAGTTCGTCGTGAACCAGCTCGACCGATGTCCTCGCGGTCTCCGCCGTATCGGCGGCACGCAGCAGGGAGGCGGATGTGAAGGTGAATGCGGCGGTGTGGCGAAGAAAAGTGCGGCGGTTCAGGTGCATAAGGCGAATCGTAGCGTGTTCCGCCCTGTTGGCGCAAGACTGGAGTGACAAGGAGCGGGACTTTCCAAGTTCGGAGTGGGATGAGGGAACAGCAGACCATGTCGGAAAGGCTTGACCGCCCGTTTGATTCCGGATTAGATCTACCCGCATGATGAGATTATCGCCCCTTTTTCCCCTCCCAATCCCCGGCGATGGGAATGCCCCGTGCGCCATGTTTTGCCGCAGGGTATTCGAGGAAGGCTGGGTTGGGGCAGCGGGATGCCTTCTCGCTGCTTTGGCGAGCCCGGCGCTGGCCGGCACCTTGCCCCAGGAGCCGATTTCGATCGGCCATGAGCCGCAGTTTGTGTTCGACCTGCATGTCGTCGACAATCACTGGCCGCTGAAGCGCAACTCCGAGGTGGTTCGGATGCGATTTCACCAGCCGCACAAACACCCCGCCAACCCCCTCCTGAGCGGACGCGACCGGGGCGGATACGTTTACACCTTGCGCGATGTGGATGGCAAGTTCCGGATGTATTACCAGGCGTCGGACCCACGGGGCACCGAAGCCGGCTGCTAGGAAATTGCTTTCGCGGGTACCGGGCCGGAGTGGTCCTGGGCGTGGAGCGGGGACGGGGTGTGAGGGGGGTCTGTCCCCGGTTGCAGCCTTCCATTTCTGGAGAGCAATTCTTGGCTGATCGCTGACAACTTGATTCTCATTTTGTCAAGAAATTGCACCCTGACCCCGTTTCCCCTGACCCCGTTTCCCGGGCGGTTTTAAGCGGGGCCTGAGTCTGCGGTCAGCGGCGGCCGACGCGGTTGACGCCGCCGTTGATGTTGTAACCGCGGCCGACATACCCGACGCCTCCGTAGCCAACGCGGCTGTAGCCTCCGTAGTAGCCGCGATACGGCGTATAATAGGGCGCGCGGTAGTAGCTGCTGCTGTAAGTGGTGCCGACGATGCCGGTGGTGACTCCGTTGATGTAGGAACTGGCGGCGGCGCCGTCCCAGCCGCTCGAGGTTCCGACGACGACAGGGGGCGTGGCGGGCGCGACGACGCACGAACTCAGTGCCGAGAGGAGCAGCAAGACAAAGAGCGAAAGCAGATAATGTTTCATCGTGGTGGAGGCAGCGGAGGGTTGAGTTGGGGGCGGGCGGCTCAGGGTTTGCTGGCGGCTCCGAGCGAGGCGACGTGGGCCTGGGCCTCGGTTTTGTCGATGTATCCATCGCCGTTGGTGTCCACTTTGGCGAAGAGTTCGCGGATGCCGCCCTTGCGGTCGGCGACCTGGCAGTATTCCATAAACGTCACGGTGCCGTCACCGTTGAGGTCGCGCTCGGCAAAGAGTTTCGGATCAAAGTCGGGCTGGCGTGCCTTGACATCGGCGAGGGTGACGCACCCGTCGCCGTCGGGGTCGAAGCGGCCGAAGAGCCGGGGATAACCCATGGTGCAGACCTCATCGAAGGAGAGGCGGCCGTCCTTGTCGGTGTCACATTTGACAAAGAGATCACGGTCGGTCTCAACGGTCTGGCAGGAGGCGAGGGCAAGGACCAGTAGGCCCCAAGTGAGATGGTGTTTCTTCATGTCTGTTTTTCTGCTAGGAAATTGCTTTTGCGGATGCCGGGCCGGGTTGGCCCTGGACGTGGAGCGGAGACGGGGTGTGAGGGGGTCTGGGGGGAGAGAGGGGTAGAAGAATGACGAATTTGGAATGTCGAATGACGCAAGAGGCCGGCCACGGTGTGGTTCACGCCTGTTTTGGGGCGGTGGCGGTGCGTGGACGCGGGGTTCATGGCGGATTTTGGAGACCTGAGAAAATACCTCTCCTCCCCGCCATGCCAAGTTTTTTTTCGGCAGCGGATTTTATCCGTAGATTTCGCAGATTTTTCAGTGCGGTGAACTGTTGTTGCGGGCGGGACGCCCGGCACACCCACAGCCGGGACGGATGTGCTACGGAGGTCTGGGTTAATCGCCATCGAGAACGAGGATGCGGCCATCACTGAGCGGGACTTTTAACAAGACTTGCGACGGTCATAGACCGCCGCTACTGCTTCCCTCCGTGGAACTCCCCCTGCCGCTTTCCCTTTCCATCATCTCCCACGACGAGGAGGCGAACCTGCGGCGCTGTTTGGAGAGCGCGGCGGATTTGGCGCGGGAGATCGTGGTGGTGGATTCGGGTTCGACGGACGGGACGCTCGACGTGGCGCGGGAGTTCGGGGCGCGGGTTTCCCATCAGGATTGGCTGGGGCATCGCGACCAGAAGAACGTGGCGCTGGGGCTTTGCGCGCAGCCGTGGGTGCTGGCGCTGGATTGTGATGAGGAGCTTTCGGCGGAGTTGCGAGCGGCGGTGATCACTTTTTTCGAGTCGGGAGACGCGGAGCGGTTCGCGGGCGCGGAGATGGCGCGCAAGGTGTTCTTTCTGGGGCGCTGGATCACGCATGGGGATTGGTATCCTGATCGCAAGCTGCGGCTGTTCCGGCACGACCAAGCGCACTGGGGCGGCAGCCCTGAGCATGATCGCATCGAGCTGGAGGGCGGCGGCGCGGTGCAACGGTTGGCGGGGGATTTGCATCACTATTCGTTTCGGGACATGCGGCATTACATTTCGAAGATCAACGGTTTCGCGGATGTGTTTCTGGAGCGGCAGCGGGCGGCGGGGGCGCGTTGGTCGCTGGCGGCGACGCTGTTTCGTCCATGGTGGCGGTTCTTCCGGGCTTATGTGCTGCGGCGCGGGTTTCTGGACGGGTTTCCGGGATTTTGGATCGCGGTGGCGACGGCGTTTTTCGCCTTCGTGCGTTACAGCCGGAAGTATGAGGACGAACAAACGGGAGGCGCGGGGCGGGGGGCATGAGGCTGGCGCTGGTCTATCATCAACTCGTGCCGGCGGGCGGGCTGGAGAATTATTTGATCGAGTTCGCGCGGCGGCTGGCGGCGGCGGGGCATGAGTTGACGTTTGTGACCTCGCGCATCACCAACGAGGTGGCGGCGAAGCTGAGTGGGGAGGTGAAAATGCTGCCGCGCGCGCGCGGTTCGGCGCTGTTGCGGATGTGGCGGTTTGATCGTGATGCGGGGCGCGCGGTGGCGGGCTTGGAGGCGGACGCGGTGCTGGGGTTCGGGCGGACGGTGCGGCAGGACGTGCATCGCGCGGGCGGCGGCTGTCATGCGCTGTATTCGCGGTTGCTGCCGTTTTGGAAGCGTTACGGGCCGAAGAATCTGCTGGAGCTGCGCTTGGAGCGGCGGCTGTACACGGTGGGGCAAACGCCTTGGTTCGTAACGAACTCGGATCAAGTGACGGCGCAGTTGCGGGAGGTCTATGGCGTGGCGGCGGACCGCTTTCGTACCATCCACACGGCGGTGGAGGGCGGGCTGTTTCATCCGGCGGAGGATCGCGTGGCG
This sequence comes from uncultured Verrucomicrobiaceae bacterium, assembly GCA_964573315.1. Lineage (GTDB taxonomy): Bacteria > Verrucomicrobiota > Verrucomicrobiia > Verrucomicrobiales > Verrucomicrobiaceae > JAGRPD01. Next base: position 28,564 of record CAZNKC010000040.1, read on the forward strand.
CTGCGGCAGGCGGTGCGCGCGCAGATGAAGACGGCGGCGGATGAGCCGGTGTTTTTGTTCGTGTCCCTGAGCCATCGGCGCAAGGGGCTGGGTGCGCTGCTGGAGGCGCTGGCGCGGGTGGACAAGGGCGTGCTGTGGGTGGTGGGCAAGCCGCTGGGCCGTGTCTGGCTGGAGCAGGTGCGGCGGCTGCGGCTCGGCCACCGGTTGCGCATCGTGCCGGCAACGAACCAGCTCGTGCGCTTGTATCAGGCGGCGGATTGGTTCGCGCATCCGACGCGCTACGACGCCTGTGCGAACACGGTGCTGCAAGCGATGGCCTGCGGTCTGCCGGGGCTGATCTCGATCCGCGACGGCGCGGTGGATCATGTGAGGGAAGGGGAAAACGGTCTGCTACTGGCGGAGCCGGAAAATCCCGAAGCCTTGGCGGCGCGGCTGCGCGAGGCTTTGGCGCTGCCGAAGGAGAAGCGTCTGGCGATGGGGCGGGCTGCACATGAGGCGATGCAATCGCTGACTTGGGAGCGCCATGTGCGGGAGTGGGAGGAGGCTGTGGCGGCGGTTTCCAACCGCTGACTCCTGCGGCTTCGGGAGCACGGGTGCCCTCGCCCGTTCTGAAGCGCGCCCTCGCGGTTCAGTCGTTTTGGGTGCGAAGCCTGGATCAAAAGGGGTATCTGCGCTCTTGTGGAGAAGTGCGGCTGCGCCGGAGGGGGGCGGGTTTTCGGCGAGGGCGCCAAAAACGACGGGCGAGGGCGCCCGTGCTCCAGTGAAGGATGCGCTGGGTGGCGGGCGTTATGATTCAAGCAATTGGTTAAAAACCAACTGGCCGGTCATGATGCGTTTTGTCTGTTCTGTTTTGTCCCGGGAGATGCTGTCAATCTGGCGGTGTCTGCTGGCGGGGTGCTTGGTGTTTGCCTGCGGAGCGGAGGCGGCGGAGCGGGTGCGATTTAATGAGGAGGTGCGGCCGATTTTGTCCGACAAATGTTTCCACTGCCACGGGCCGGACAAGAACACACGCGAGGCGGGGTTGCGGCTGGATACGTTCGAGGGGGCGACAGAGGACGGGGCGGTCGTGCCGGGCAAGGCGGCGCTGAGCGAGGTCATCGCGCGGCTGGAGGCGACGGACCCGGACGATGTGATGCCGCCGCCGAAGTCCAAGCTGCCGAAGGTGACGGCGGCGGAGCTGGCGGTTTTGAAACGGTGGATCGATGAAGGCGCGGAGTATGAGGCGCACTGGAGTTTCATTCCGCTGCAAAAAGAGACGTTGCCGGTGGCCGCGGGCAGCGCGTGGATTGACCGGGTCGTGGAAAAAGGACTGGCGGCGCGCGGTTTGAAGATGCAGGAGCGGGCGGCGCCGGAGACGCTGCGGCGGCGGTTGAGTTTTGACCTCACGGGCTTGCCGCCGCTGGTGGAAAAGTCCGAAATCCGAAATCCGAA
>CAZNKC010000041.1:0-29776 GCA_964573315.1 uncultured Verrucomicrobiaceae bacterium
TGTGCGGCTGCCGCCGCAAGCGTTCGGCGAGGACGCCGAACGCAGCACGCGGGACCATGCCAAAGGCAGGCAGGCTGCGTGCGCTCCAGTTCGCATGCGTTCCGCATGCGCTCCGGGTCTCACGCTTCAGCTTGTCAACTTTCCATGCTTATACCCTGCTGGAGGAACGTGGTGCGGCCTTGCGTTGAGGCGCGGGACGGGACAGGATGCGCGGTGGATTCCAAGAAAAACCCGAAGTCCGAAGTCCGAAATCCGAAGCCCGAAATCCGAAGCCCGAAATCCGAAGCGGGAACTTCGGATTTGACGCCGCTGGCGCGCGCGGCGTGGACGCTGCGGAAGGCGTTGCGTGGTCTTTCGTTTGCCGCGCCGGTGACGCATGTGTATTGCCCGCTGGAGTACGCGTGGGAGGCGCATCACGAGTACCTGACGCGCCACGGCGGCGGGCGGAAGCGGGTGGTGTTTTTGGGAATGAATCCGGGGCCGTTCGGCATGGCGCAGACTGGGGTGCCGTTTGGCGAGATCCCGGCGGTGCGGGATTGGATGGGGATCGATCTGCCGGTGAGCCGCCCAGCGAACGAGCATCCGAAGCGGCCGGTGTTGGGTTTTGCCTGTCCGAAGTCGGAGGTGAGCGGACGGCGGCTGTGGGGGTTGTTCCGGGAGCGATTCGGAACGGCGGAGGCGTTCTTCCGGGAGCATTTCGTGGTGAACTACTGTCCGCTGGTTTTCATGAGCGCCTCCGGCTCGAACATCACCCCGGACAAACTGCCGGTGGCGGAAAGCGCGCCGATGGAAGCTGCCTGCGACGCGCATCTGCGCGAGGTGCTGCGGCTGCTGGAGCCGGAGTGGGTGATCGGGGTGGGCGGGTTCGCCGAGGAACGCCTGCGCCGCGCGGTGGAGGCGACGGGGAGCGGCGCGCGCTTGGGACGGGTGCTGCATCCCAGCCCGGCCAGCCCGGCAGCCAACCGAGGCTGGGCGGAGGCGGCGACGAGGCAGCTCGTCAGCCAGGGGGTGTGGGGGTGAAATCCGAAGCCCGAAGCCCGAAATCCGAAACCCCTCAGCCGGCCCCGTTCACTTTTCGTCATTCGTCATTCGTCATTCGGACTTCGGACTTCGGACTTCGGACTTCGGACTTCGGGCTTCGGGCTTCGGGCTTCGGGCTTCGGACTTCGGATTTCAGGCTTCCGAATCGAGAGAGGGTTGATTGCCGGCAAAAGCGCGCCATCCATAGAGAACCCCAATTTCACCCCATGTCCGCCGCCCGTTTTTTGCCGAGTTTTTCCGCCGTTCTCTGGATGCTGTTTTTTGCCGGAGGCGCGGCTGGCGAGGCGCGGGGGCAGACGACGGAGTACATCGTGGTGAGCGGCGGGCCGGCGCTGCGGCAGTGGGAAAACCTGCGCAAGCCGGGGGAGCAGCACGACCGCTGGTGGGGTAATTTCGTGCGCCCGGCGCGGGTGCGGATGCAGGAGCTGCAAAAGACGCTGCCGCGCGGGACAGTCCTGACTTGGCTGGTGTATCGCGATGCGTACGCGCGGCGCGCGGCGGAGGACCGGCAGCCGCTGACAAGCTTTGTCGAGTCGGTGCGGGACACCTACAACATCCGGCTGGTATGGTTCCGCTCGGGCGACGAGTTGATCAACTACATCAACGGCGGCATGAACCGCCGCAGCATGAAGGTGAGCGGGTTCGAGTACTTCGGGCACTCGAACAAGTTTTGCTTCATGTTCGACTACAGCTCGGACGTTTACGGCGCGTCCAGTTCCTGGCTGCATGAGGCGGATCTGCGGCGCATTCGTTCGAGCGCATTCGCATCGAACGCCTACTGCCACAGTTGGGGCTGCCACACCGCGGAAAGCATGAGCGCCGCCTGGAAACGCGCCACGGGCATCTGGATGGTGGGCGCTTACGGCAAGACGGATTACACCGAGGGACACCTGACCGGCTGGAAAGTACGGTTAAGCCCCGGCGCTCAGTGGCGGACAAGGGGGTGATGGGTGGAGTGTCAAGAGGTCAAGTTTCAAGTGTCAAGAAAAGTACCCCGCCTCTCCGAGGCGGGTGAGAGGGGTTGCCGCTTCGGGGAGGCGGGGCGCTTGGCAAGGATGACGCGGCAAGGTTGTGCCGTCAGGGAGCCCACCCTCAGGGTGAATCAAACTTTCGGCGCAAGCCGTTGATTTTGACTATCAACACTCAACTCTCGATTTTCTCTTTCGGTTAAAACTCGCTTTCGCCCCATTCGGACAGATCTTCCCGGGCGTCTTTTCTTTTCGATCGAAAAAATACCTAATTTGTCCATTTTTCAGATAAAACCTAAAACAAATTACATGAGAAAATTTTTCTTGATCCCAACGTGTTTTTTTGATTTTTTTTGGAACGTCAGAGAAAAATTCCAGATTATTTCCAAGCTCAACCCCGGTATTCGGCATGAAGCATTCTCCCGTTCACGCATTCTCCCTGCGCAGCTTGCGGCGCAAGCAGTGGATTCATTGGATGCAGATCGTGACCGTGCTGTTTTGGAGCCTGGGAGCGCCTGTGCATTGGATATCAGCCTACTATGAACCGGACGGCGGCGGCAATCCGGTCTGGACAGGGAATCCGGAGGAGGAGCCGCCGGAGGGCGCGGATTGGGGAGATGATGACCATGACGGCCTGCCCAACTGGCTGGAGGATTATCTTGGAACGGATCGTTACAATCCAGACACCGACTACGACGGCATCTATGACGGAGACGAGGTCAACCTTACCGGAACCGACCCTCTGAATTGGGACACGGACAACAACGGCTATTCGGATTACGACGACTATTTTTACAGCCTTTATGGGTACTATCCCTGGGAGCAGCCGCAGCCTCAGCCTCAGCCTCAGCCGCAGCCTCAGCCTCAGCCTCAGCCTCAGCCTCAGCCTCAGCCTCAACCGCAACCACAGCCACAGCCACAGCCACAGCCACAGCCGCAGCCGCAACCGCAACCGCAACCGCAACCGCAACCGCAACCGCAACCACAGCCTCAGCCTCAGCCTCAGCCACAGCCATCCCCGCCTTTGGCTTTGGTTACTGCCGATCTTGAACCGGCGCAGGAGGGCATCCCTTATGAATTTCAGTTGCAAGCTTACGGAGGCGATTCCGGCAACTATTACTGGGACATTCTCTATGCCAATTTGACCGACAGCATCAGCATGGACAATTACGGTGGCCTGCTTTCTGGCACCTTCTACCTGGCAGGCAGCTACAGTGTGGAGATCCAAGTCTCAGACGGCAGCAGCAGCGTCTCCCGCCAGTTTACCTTTACGGTGAACCCGCCTTACGATCCCTACAATGAAGACAGCGACAGCGACGGCGTCAGCGACGCCGATGAGATGTCCTTGAACATGGATCCCTACCAATGGGACTCAGTGACTCCCGGCGTCAGCGACTGGTTCCACTATTACTTCTGCGTCTTGCAGGCAAATGACTATGTCGATAACGACGGCGACGGCCTCGGCGAGATTCTCGAATCAGCGCTTGGCACCAGCGACGACACTGAGTTCACCAACGATCCCCGCGGCGACCTTTATGTGTTTTACGTCACGGTTTTTCATCCCCACGACACGAACACCGACAGCGACGGCGACGGGCTGACCGATCTGCTGGAGTCTGTCATGGGCATGGACCCGAACAACGCCGACAGCGATGGCGACGGCCTCAGTGACTATGTGGAATGGATGACCCTCGACCCCGGGGACAACACCCGCCTGCGTTCACTACCCTGGAAATTCGACACTGACCAGGACGGATTGAGCGACGGACTGGAAGTACAGATCGGCACGCATCCGCGCAAGGTGGACACCGATGGCGACCACCTCAGCGACTACGAGGAGTATCATCAAGTGTTCGGCGCGTTTGACCCCACCAAGTGGTCCACGCTAAACGACGGCGTGCCCGATTACTTCCGCGCGGATCTCACGGACACGGACGGCGGCGGCATCCCGGACCGCCTGGAGGTGTTCTGGGGGCTGAATCCCGATGACGCGCGGGACGAAGGCGGGGACATTGACGCCGACGGCATTACCAATCTGGAGGCTTACTTGGCGGGATATGACATCTGGCACAACGTGCGGGAGACCTACGATGCGGACGGGGACGGCATGACCAACGTCTATGAGATGCACTTCGGCCTTGATCCCAATGATCCTTCTGATGGAGCGGACGATCCGGACGGAGACTTTCTGATGAATCGAGAGGAGAGCCAAGCTTACACCAATCCGTCGATGTCATTGACTCCGGGTTATGAGAACGTCATCATCCAGGATGCTTGGCCGGATGGGACCTTGAAGACCAATCCGGACAGCTCACCGCTATTGCGTGCCGCGCAGACAGACTACGAAGCGGCGATGGGGAAAACACTTGTCACCGAGCCGCCAGGGTATCCGGTACTAGTTCGTAACAACGGACCGGTGGCGAATCGCGAGTTCGACGACGATTGGGATGGCGACGGACGCACCAATTGGGAGGAACTGTATGTGGCGGCGCATTATAATGAGTACAATGAGCCAGTTTTCACCGATCCAAGGGTGTATGATGTAGGACAAATTCAGCCGCAGCCCGAACCAGATCCAACTTGGGATCCGACAGAGGAACCTACGTGGGATCCGACAGAGGATCCGACAGAGGAACCTACGTGGGATCCACTCTGGGATCCACTCTGGGATTCGACCGAAGATACTTGCCCGACTGAGGATCCAACTTGGGACGTGACTGAGGATCCAACTTGGGATCCAACGGAGGATAATTGACGAGCCGTTTGAATTTCAACCCACCGGGCATTCGAGTTCTTCAACTAGTTCCATTGAACCTTATATGAAAACAACTGCAAAACTTGGGCTTGGATTTGTGGCGGGTCTTATGCTGGCTGCTCAACAGGCTGCCGGGCTGCCGGTGGATTTATCCATCCCATCAGGCGGGTTGGGGCCTTCGGATGTCAACGGCGAAGCCGAACTCTGGCTGGAGTTGGAGGAGTTTGATTTTGGGGACGGGGTCGCGTTGCCGATGCGGTTGCATTTCCACAGTTCGCGGTCAGGCGCATTGAAGGATTTTGGCGGCATGGGCTGGAGTTCCCCGGTGTTTCATGCCCGGGCCGAGCGGCCAAAGGATGGCGGGCCTTTGCTGTTGGCGCTGCCTTGCGGCAAAAAAATGCGGCTCAATCCTGAGAATCCTCAAAATGCCGATACAGGGTATTCAAACGGCGAATGGAAGGGCAAGCTGGAAGGTTCTCTGGTGAAAGTGAGCCGGGAGGATGGCTGGGAGCTGGTGTTTGGCGCGCACGGCTTCCTGCAGAGCCTGAAAACAGACGACGGGCGCACCTTGGTATGGAATCGCGCGCCTAGTTCCGAACTGCTGAGCATCGTGGAATTCAAGGCGGCACCGGGTGGCGTGCGCATGCAGGCGCCGTTCACGGCGCTTGCGGTGAAACGGGACGCCCGGAATGCCAAAATCACCGGGCTTGAGTTGAACACCAGCTATGGACGCAGGCAGTACTCTTTTCATTACGACAAGTCTGGCAAGCTAGAGCGAGTTGGCAGGCCATCAGGGATCGCTGACGAAATGGCCTATCGTCTTGACGCCGATGAAAATCCCGGCCTGGAACTCAAGCGCGCGGATGGCATCGCCGAGTTTCTCTCCTGGGGCGCTAAGGACCGAAAATTGCGATTCGACGGAATTTGGAAATACGTGATAGAGGATGTGGACGCGGGCCATCCGCGGATCACCCGCACCGGACCTTATGGAGAGACCGAGGTTTATCACGACGCCCGCCAAGCCAGCGGCAGGGTCACCCAAATCTCGGCGGATGGCACCCGCACGATCAAGCTTTATGTCACCCGGCCCGGCCCGGCGCATGGCAAGCTGGAGCGCATCGGGCGCCAATTGAAGGGCGAGGAAAAGCCGGTCACGCTGTACCGGGCCGTGTACCGGAACCGGGCGCAGCCGGCGGAGGAGTACGACGCGCTGGACCGGAAAACGGTTCACAAGTACGAGCGCTACGACCCCAACACGCAGTTGGCGGTGCGCCGCCACACCATCGTCAGCCCGTTGGGGAATACCGTGGTGAAGGAGTACGACACCAAGGGCAATCTGATTTTGGAGAAGGATGCCCTGGGTTTTCAAACTCGTTACGTTTACGACCAACAAAACCGCCGGATCAAGACCGTCGCCCACGATGGCACCGTGATCAAGGCGGTCGCCTACACCCCGCAGGGCCGCATCGCCTCCCGCACCGATGCGTTGGGCGCCGCCACCCGCTACGAGTATGACGAGCACGGCAACCGCGTGCGCACCATCGACGCCCTGGGAAACATCACCCAGGATGAATACGACAGCTTTGGCCGCCGCATCCGCACCACCGATCCGCTGGGCCATTCCTGGACCTTCTCCTATGATACCGGCGGCCGGTTGCTCAGCCAGAAAGGCCCCGACGGCGTCGAAACCCAGCGCCACACTTATGACAGCCGGGGCCGCCGGCTCACCACCACCGATGCCGCCGGCAACACCACAGCGCTCACTTATGATCTGCATGGCCGCATCACCTCCCGCAGGGATGCCCTGGAGCGCGTGACCCGCTACGAATACGACGTGGCCGGCGGCGCTGTGGGCTGCGAGCTTTGCAGCGCGGGCAGTTCGCAGGCCACCACCATCATCGCCCCCTCCGGCGCGCGCACCGTGCGCAGGTTCGACGCCGATCTGCGTTTGGTGGAGGAAGCCGTCTTCGAGCCCAATAGCAAGGAACCGCTGCAAACCACCCGCCAGGAATACGACGCCGCGGGCAACCTCGTCGCCATCACTGACGGACTGGGCCGCGCCACCCGCTTCGAGTACGATGCCGAAAACCGCCGCATCCGCACCATCCATCCCGACCAGACGGAGCGCCGCTATGCCTACAACGCCAAAGGCCAGTTGGTCGAGGAGACGGATGAGTTGGGCGCTGCCACCCGGCGCGAGTACGACGCCTACGGCAATCTCGTCGTCATTACCGATCCCGAGGGAAACACCACGCGCACCTTGTTTGAGGAGAAGGAGTCACCGGAAGTCAAAGCGCTGCATCCCGCCAATCGGACCTCGCCCTTGGTGCCCAGCGCCTACGCCGCGCTGCACCGGCCCACCGGCATCCAGCAGCCCAGCGGTCGCCGCAACCTCATCGAGTACGATCTGCTGGGCCGCCGCATCGCCCTGACCACCGGGTACGCTACCCCGGATGCCGCCACCATGCGTCTCGAGTTCGACGCCGTGGGCAACGAGATCGCCACCACCAGCCCCACCGGGCAAGTCACCCGTCATGAGTACGACGCCCGTAACCGCCGGGTGAAAACCTTCGACGCCATCGGCAGGGTTTGGAGGTTCGAGTACACGGCCACTGACGGCGCCAGCGGGCCGTCCGCTTGCTGTGGCGGCTCTCCCAATGGCAATGCCCAGGCCGCCGAAACGATCCACCCGGACGGCAGCAAGGAAATCCGTGTCACCGACGCCGCCGGACAGCTCATCGCCACCACCGACGCCAAGGGCGACACCATCGAGTACCGCTACACCCCGGATGGCCGCTTGGCGGAGTTGGTGGATGGCAAGGGCAGCGTCACCAAGTGGCGCTACGACGCCCGCGGCAAGCTGCTGGCCAAGACCTACCCGGATGGCGGCGTCGAGCTTTACGAGCATGACGCGGCAGGGCAGTTGATCCGCCGTGTCCGTCCGGACGGCACCGCCGCCCTGCACACTTACGACCAACGGGGCCGTCTGCTCAGCGTGAAATGGGACGACGACCGCGCCGCGCCCTCCACCTACGCCTACGACGCCGCCGGCCGCATGACCCTGGCGCGCAACCCCAGCGCCAGCATTGAGCGCGGCTACACCGCCGGCGGCCGCCTAGCCACGGAAACCCAGGAAATCACCCTGGAAAATTCCGAAATCCGCGGCCCGAAATCCGAGATCGGCTACGCCTACGATCCCGACGGACGCCTCTCCGTGCTCACCTACCCGGGCGGCAGCAAGGTGCAGCATTACCACAATGCGCGCGGGGAATTGATCGAGATCATCGACACCCTGCCCCTGGAGGGACGAAAAGAAGCCAACGCCCGCTACACCTACACCCGCCGCGCCGACGGCAGGATCGAAAAACTCACCCATCCCAACGGCGTCGTCACCAGCCGCGAGTACGACGAGGCGGGCCGTTTGGCGAAGATCACCCACACCGATCCCGCCGGCAAAGTGCTGGAGAGCGAAGCCAGCACCTACGACCGGCGCGACCGCCGCCTGAGCCGCACCCGCGCCGACGGCAGCACCGATCTGTTCCGCTACGACCCCGCCGGCCAAGTCACCGCCGCCGCGTATGGCCAGGCAGCGCATGGAGCGGCGGGCGTTCCGCCTGCCGAACCCGCCGCTCAAAAGGAAAATCCTGTTAATCCCAATGGAAATCCTGATAATCCTGTCAAAAACAGCGATGTCAGCCAAAAAGACTTTGAACCCGCCCAAACCTTCGCCTATGATGCCGCAGGAAACCGGCTTGAAGTCACCGAAAACGGCATGACCACGAAATACCAGCCCAATGCCGCCAACCAGTACGCGCAAATCCAGGCGGGCACGGAGATTGTGGAGCCTGAGTACGACCCGCAGGGCAACCTGCTGCACGATGCCACCCGCCGGTACACCTGGGACGCCGACATCCACCTCATGAGCGTGACGACCCGTGGTGCGACCGGCTCGGTCGCACCCGAAAAGAACGAGCAAGCCGGCGGCTTGCCCCGCTCTCAACCCCTTTTCAACGCCATCGACGAAGCCCCCGCCAAAACCACCACCACCCATTTCCATTACGACCCCCTGCACCGCCGCGTGGCTCACGTCAAAGACAGCGGCGAGATCACCGCCTTCGTCTATGACGGCTGGAACGTCATCGCCGAACTCACCGCGCAAATCAGCTTGCCCGGCGGCAAGAACCGTGGAACGACCGGCTCGGTTATCAAAAGTGGCGCAAGCTTCCAGCTTGCATCCAACTTGAAACTCACGAACAGATACACCTGGGGAGAGGATCTTTCCAGCAGCTTGCAAGGTGCCGGCGGCATCGGTGGCCTGCTCTCAACAAGCTTCACCCCCGCCCAGGGTTCCCCATCTCCGATCTCCCATCTCCCATCTCCGGCGCAAAGCGCCTTCATGCACTACGACAGCAACGGCAACATCGTCCTCCTGACCGACGCCCAGGCCAACGAATCCGCCCGCTACGCCTACGACGCCTTCGGCAAAACCCTCACCGCCACCGGCCCCGCCGCCAAAACCAACCGCTACCGATTCAGCACCAAACCCGTGGAGGAAGAAAGCGGGCTGGTGTACTACGGTTACCGGTATTATGATCCGGTGACAGGAAGATGGCCGAGCAGAGATCCGATTGAGGAGATGGGAGGGTTGAATTTGTATAAAATTGCAGGGAATAGCCTCTCCAATTTTTATGATTTGATAGGTCTTTGGTCTTCAGCAGGCGAAGCGATTTGGACAGCCCTCGGGTATGCGGTTCCGGGCAGTGAATTTCCGGCAGCGGCGCTCGCAGCTCCTGATGCGGCTAAAATCATCATAATTAATGCATTCAAAAAACCGTGTGAAGCATGTTTAGCTGATTGCAGTCTTGAACCAATTGATTGTTACGGCCCAGAGGGAATTTGCACAGATTATGAAAGAGTGAAAGGCAAACTGGAATAATTGCACCATGAAAAATAAAGCAGCGGCTATACTTGGCTCAATGTTGTTGATGAAATTGCTATCAACCAGCAGCTTGGCGCTTGATGGGGATAAAATATTCGAGAATACGGAAGTATTATTAATGGAAAACAAATTGGAAAAATCCTATGCATTGATCACTCCTAAAGGCAAGGGGGCGGTGTTGGAAGTAAAAATGGGGAATGATAATGGGATTTCGTCAATATCGGCATCAACCGTTCGTTCCCCTACCGCAAGTGCCACTATTACTCATAATGCACAATCTAATACGAACAGAATCCAGCTTTTCTTGTCTAATGCTGAAGGCGATATTGTGTTAATTGATCTAAATGGCAATGGCTCTTGGGACATTCGCACACAAGACAAAAAGCGTTCGATCTTTGTGGGCCAAAGATGGGTTGAGGTTGATGCCATAACCGAAAATATGATGGGTAAAGCAACAGCAGAGATTAAAGGACGGAAGTTCGTCTTTGAAGAAGTGTGGATTGAAACTGAGAAGCCATGAATCCATTCAACAGAAATACCATCCATCATCTGGTTCAATGCGTGATCCTGATGTTCGGTGTGTCAGGTCCAGTTCAAATCATCGTGGCCAGCGAGTCTGCGGCTGTGCAGTGGAGCACTGTTCGCCACGCCTGGGGAGAAGACCTCTCCGGCAGCCTGCAAGGCGCCGGCGGCATCGGCGGCCTGCTCTCAACCCGCTCCACCCCCGCCCAAGATTCCCCATCTCCCATCTCCGATCTTCCATCTTCGGCGCAAAGCGCCTTCATGCACTACGACAGCAACGGCAACATCATCCTCCTGACGGACGCCCAGGCGAACGAATCCGCCCGCTACGCCTACGACGCCTTCGGCAAGACCCTGACCGCCACCGGCCCCGCAGCCAAAGCGAACCGCTATCGCTTCAGCACCAAGCCGATGGAGGAGGATAGCGCGTTAATGTACTACGGCTACCGCTATTATGACCCGGTGACAGGCAGGTGGCCATCAAGGGATCCAATTGAAGAGAAAGGAGGGCTTAATTTATACGCAATGACAGATAATAATATGAACTCAGCCTTTGATGTTTTTGGTCTAGCAACTCACGGTCTTTGTGGGGTAATGTACAATTGTGCTTATGTTAATGAATCAGCAGATGTTTGCATTTACGATTGTAAAATTACAAATGTAAATGATTCATATGACACGACGGGTGGTTTTTGCACTTTAATCTTAATGGGTCATGCAGTAGGTGATATATTTCGTGTTTATAAGCCGAAGTCTGATTGCCCTAGTGCCGGATGCAGGTCTCCGGGTTATGTATATACACAGTCTATCAACGGGCTTTACTATGATGCTTTCATGGCTGATCCCCCGGGCAGGACACCATTTTTTCGACCATGATCAACTTTTGATTACCCATGAACGATTCATCAAAAATAAAGACGGTTAAATTTTGGATTTGCTTTTTGCTTCTCCTGTCTGTTGCTGTGTATCAATTCATGCGATATAATCGTTCAGTATTCGAGAAAGAGATGGGTGACATAATGGCAAAGGCAAAAAAAAACGAAGTGGATAATGTGGCTATTTCCATTGCCGAATTGGGCTATTTGTGCAAGTCCTTTGCCGAGGAATTAGTGCGAGTGCATGGAGTGAAATCGAAAGACCTTGCATTGGAATTTTCTAACAGTGATATATTAAGGCAGCTGGTTGAGGGAATTGATGGCGATACCCGCCCACCCATGGCCTTTCTATGGGAAAGAACACCGGCTACATTGAGTATTCTAACTCATAAGAGAGAAACAGGTTTTCCATTAGCACTCGTTGTGCAGAAAGAAGTCTTGAAATTATTGCCTGAGTAATTTTGCTGAATTTTGTATCGCCATGAACCCATTCAACAAGCACGGAATCCATCATCTGGTTAAATGCCTGTTCCTGGCATTCAGCGTGGCCAGCGCGTCTGCTGCTGTGCAGTGGAGCACTGTTCGCCACGTTTGGGGAGAAGACCTCTCCGGCAGCCTGCAAGGCGCGGGCGGTATCGGTGGCCTGCTGCGCACGACGCACGCTGCGGTGTTGTCTGACGGAAAACGGGAAACGGAACACGAACAAACGCCCGCCGAGCATACCTTTCACTACGACAGCAACGGCAACATCATTCTTTTGACGGACGCCCAGGCGAACGAATCCGCCCGCTACAGTTACGACGCCTTCGGCAAGACATTGACCGCCACCGGTCCCGCCGCCAAAGCGAACCGTTACCGTTTCAGCACCAAACCTGCGGAGGAAGAAAGCGCTCTAGTGTACTACGGTTACCGGTACTATGACCCGGTGACGGGGCGGTGGCCGTCGAGGGATCCGATTGGGGAGAAGGGTGGGTTCAATATCTATGCCGCCGGTTCCAACGGATATCCGTACAAGGCCGATGTCTTGGGCTTGGAGGAATTTCATTTCAACAGCTTAACTTTTGAGAGTACTTGGTTTCCTGCTCAGGTGGAATCATCAACAGAAGATTTGTGCAATTCATTTCGCGCCGGGATTCTGACGATTAAGGTGTGGGCTTTCATGCCTCTGGAGCAAGCGGAGGGAGTTATCGTGAAAATTGATGGCGGACACGGTGTCATCCAATCGAACGGAGAACAGACCTGGGTTGAAAAAGGAAGAACTTTGCAAATTTGCCCAAAACAAATGGAGCAACGGACAGTTCCCATTACCATCAGTGACGGAGCCGGGCCAATTACAATTTCCAGCAGTCCCGGAGGATGGCCGAATGGGAAAGTCCTTAATGTCAACCTCAGTTATAAATGCACTGAGTGTGGTGACGGGGGTTGTGGTGGCAACGGTACTGTCGCGAACTTTGAGCTTACGTATTCTCTTTCCGGGTAAGCCGTCCTTTTTAACTTTTTCTTGGAGGTCATTTAATGATAGCAAAGTGCTCCATCACCGTTGTTTTTCTCTGCCCATTTCTGCTGCAAATTCTTTTAGGAATGTTCCTCAATGGACAAGAGCCTCAGCAAAAACGCCTCTATTGCGAAGTGGCTTCAAACGCTCCTTCGAGCAAGGATCCTGAACTGCGGCCAAGGATTAATGTGCAGAGCGATGAGAGCGGCCTCTTCGTACTTGCGTCACTCAAATACAATGCTGCTTTTCAGGAATCCATGGCTATTGCGAAGGGCATTCCCACCATTGCCAAATTTGGCGTCTTATGCTACGAGCGCGTCGATTTTTCAGACGCTGATGTTCAGGTGTTTACCGGTGTAAAAAAGATTGAAAAGCTGCGCATTTACTTTCAGGATTCATCATCAACAATGGATTGGAAGTCTTTTCAACCCATTTTGTCTGCCGCAGACGGAGTTGAAATTGCGGCGGTCGGAGTCCCATCGGACATGATAAAATCGTTTCTTGGGAAAAAGTTCGACAAGGCGGATTTGGTTCGATTCGACATTTTGAAGCCGGTTCAAGAGAAGCATCTGGCCGAAGTGAACGCGATCATTGAAGCTGTGAAACAAGAGCATGGGTTGCAATATCACATGAAATTAGGGCATCAGGATGAGGATCGAATCTCCATTAGATTCACTAAATAATAGATTGAAAATGATGAATAAAGCACAGTGGACGAGCTCCCGCCACGGTTTGAAAAGAAATAACCGTTGGATTTTTGAGCGATTTCTTTAAAAAGCAATTTTGACCTTCACCATGCTTGATGCCCCCAAAAATATTGAAGCCACTGGGCGCAGAGAGGGCGATGGATGGAACGGTGTTTGGGGCAATCGTAAGTGGATACTGCTATGGCTGACGGGCATCGTAGAAAACGGGGTCAGGGCGCAACTTTTGACAAAAACGAGTAATTAAGATTGAGAAGCCATGAATCCATTCAACAGGAACACCATCCATCATCTGATTCAATGTTTGATCCTGATGCTCGGCGTGTCAGGCCCAGTTCAGATCATCGTTGCCAGCGAGTCTGCGGCTGTGCAGTGGAGCACTGTTCGCCACGTCTGGGGAGAAGACCTCTCCGGCAGCCTGCAAGGTGCCGGCGGCATCGGCGGTTTGCTTTCAACACGCTTCACCCCTACCCAAGATTCCCCATCTCCCATCTCCGATCTTCCATCTTCGGCGCGCGGTGCCTTCATGCACTACGACAGCAACGGCAACATCATTCTCCTGACAGGCGCCCAGGCGAACGAATCCGCCCGCTACGCCTACGACGCCTTCGGCAAGGCCCTGACCGCCACCGGCCCCGCCGCCAAAGCCAATCGCTACCGCTTCAGCACCAAACCCGCGGAGGAAGAAAGCGGGCTGGTATATTACGGCTACCGGTATTATGATCCGGTGACGGGGAGATGGCCAAGTAGAGATCCGATTGAGGAAATGGGTGGCGTGAATTTATACGCATCTTTGTACAATGATGCAATCAATCTGGTTGATAAAGATGGAAGAGTGGTTCAGTTGGTGATGGTTGCCTTTGGTTTAACAAAGGCCGGCATCAATGCATGCTTTGCAGCGATCACTTGTTATCACTGCAATTCGTGCCTTAATGAAGCGTTTGAATGGGTTGCTTATTGGCATAACAAGTTGGTTGTTGAAATGGGGCACGACACTCCGTTTTTGAATTACATGGCAACGAATCCGGCTGGTCATTGTGCAGATATGTGTGGTGATTGCGGAAACTATGCTCTGCGCACAGTAATTTATTTAGTCGGTTCAGTGATGTTGAAATATGGAACCCGCCTCAATTCTTAGTTGTCACATAGCAGATGAGGCATTGTAAGCTAATGCAATCTAAAGAAGGGAAAATCCGATACTTGTGGTGTTCGCTTGCTGTCTTGATGATGGCAATTGGAATCATCTCTGTTAATCGTATTGATGCGGGTTCGAGACTTTACGACGTGTGGTTATATCACAAAATTAAAAGTGAGCGGAGCGATCTACGGAAGGCTTCTTATATATACATGACGAAAGACCGAAGACATGAATACTGGATGTCTCGATTGAGCGGACTTGATTTGCCTGATGAGTTTGGATACAGCCGAGACGCTGTTGGAACAGTAGTCAAAACATTTGAAAAAGCTGAAAATGAAACGCAAGACTTATAGTCGGTTACACACTTTAGTTTTGGAAGCGGTGGAAGCTGGGTTAGGAGCAACTTTTTGACAAAAACGAATGATAAGGAGTAAAGCCATGAATCCATTCAACAGGAACACTATCCATCATCTGGTTCAATGCTTGATCCTGATGTTCGGCGTGTCAGGTCCAGTTGTCGCCAGCGAGCCTACGGCTGTGCAGTGGAGCACTGTTCGGCACGTCTGGGGAGAAGACCTCTCCGGCAGCCTGCAAGGCGCGGGCGGCATCGGCGGTCTGCTGCGCACGACGCAGGCTGCGGTGTTGTCTGACGGGAAACGGAACACAGAACACGAGCAAACGCCCACCGAACACACCTTCCACTACGACAGCAACGGCAACATCATTCTCTTGACGGACGCCCAGGCGAACGAATCCGCCCGCTACGCCTACGACGCCTTCGGCAAGACATTAACGGCGGCCACCGGTCCCGCCGCCAGAGCAAACCGCTACCGCTTTAGCACCAAGCCGGTGGAGGAAGAAAGCGGGTTGGTGTACTACGGCTACCGGTATTATGACCCTCTGACAGGTCGGTGGCCGAGCAGGGATCCGATTGGCGAGTTGGGTGGCTTAAACTTGTATCTGATGGTGAAAAATCGTTTCCCCAACAAAGTGGATTATTTGGGGGCCTGTGAGGTTGCGAATTGTGAAAATCCTTGCAGGGATGCAAAACTTCAAAATATGCATGTACAGCCTGATGGCAATTTAGCCGCAGGTGGAGTAGTGTGTTGTGGAGGCAAAAAATATTCCTGCAACTGGGATCCGTCTCGACAGAAACAAGAGAATGACAAGGGCAGCGAAATTGTCGCCAATTGCGTGGACAAGCACGAGGACACTCATCATGGTCAAGTAACTTGCAACGGCAATGGCCTTCATAGGCCTCATTTTGACGACCCTTCCAAGACAAATGAGAACGAGTGCGCGGCATATACCGCCCAGTTGGATTGCCTGACCAATGCGCGTGACACCTGTGACGATCAACTTTGCAGGAATCGAGTTGATTCGGAAATTAATAATGTCAATCTCAACAAACTTTTTTATTGCCAGTGATGCATAATAGAGTGAAAATAGGGATAGTATTAATGGCTGCGCTAGGATTGTTGATTTACGCATTCTTTGGCCAATGGCGAGATCAACCCCGAGGGTGGCGGCACTACAACGTGGATGCCGAGATCACGGAGTTTTTGAGTAATCACAAGGAAACAAGAAATAGCCGAATTTTGGGAGGGCTAACGAACGGAGAAGGTGAATTCGCTATTTTTTTAGATTCAGGAATGCCGGCGCCCGGGGGGCACCGCATGATTAAGCTAAAGAGGTTAAAAGAAGGGGAATCTATTGAAATTGTAGAGATTGTTGGAGGTTTGTGAGTTGTGCCAATGACAGCGAAATAATGATGATGCTAAATCAATTTTTGTTTTTTAACATTTGCCATGTTTGATGCCCCTAAAAATGTTGAAGTCGCTGAACGCACGAAGGGCGATGAACGAAACGGCGGCTGGAGAGATCGTAGATGGATGCTGCTGTGGCTGGCGGGCATCGCGATTTTTTACTGGATCCCCGTGTTTGGCTCGGTGGCCAAGTGGGGGCGGTCTCGGGAGTTGCCGCGGCGGTTGACGTTTCAACATGCGGTGGCGGCCTTGTTCCCGAACCGCCAAGGGGCGTGGTCGCATCCCATTTACCGGGTGCGGACGGAGAAGACGGGGGAGGAGTGGGTGGAGCTGGATCGCTGGCTGATGTCGGAGGCGGAGGTGGCGGGCTACCGGCACCGGGTGGACCGCTTGATTTCCATCGCCGCCAAGGCCGGGAAACCCGGCAACAGCATCTTTGCGGGCTTGGCGGAGCACGCGGCGGCGCGGGTGGCGAAGATGAGGCCGGAGCTGGGCGCGGTGACGGGTTTCCGGGTGCTGACCCTGGTCTTTCCCACCAACATTCCGGAGATGGCATCGCCGGAAGGAGTCTGGGTGGTACCTGCGCTGGAGGGATTCGATCCCAAGCGGGTGCGCCTGACGGCGGAGGTGAGGGTGAAAGATGGCAAGGCGGCGGGCGTCAGACGCGGCAGCGCCCCATCCCCGGCGTCGAAAACCAGACAGGATTTGGGGAAAGAGGCTAGACGGGATGAACAGGATTTGCAGGATGGACAGGATTGAGATGAGAATTTGGTTTTTGGATGAACGCAAGCAGGATGCTTGCGCCACTTTAACAATGTCATGAAACGCGGGCAGGAACATGGAATGAGGATTGCGACGGGCATGGGTGGCCGTTGCAGTGCCGTATGGGGCAGGTTTTCGGGGTGGTTGACGGTGCCGGTGGAGGCGCTGCCGCTGCGGGTGTTTGAGATTTGGTTTGCGGTGACGTTTCCGGCGCGGCTGACGCGGAATTTTCCCATCGCGGAGTGGCTGACGACGGAGGGCTATCATGTGACTCCGGCGCAGTGGCGGGGCCTGGGGTATCCGGAGGCGTTTCCGCTTTTGCCGTTGTGGGGAGCTTGGCTGTTCATCGCCGTGGTATTCCTGGCGGTGGCGGGGCTGGCATTTGATCTGCGCCGGCGCCGGCTCTGGCTGGGCATCCTGCTGGCGTCCGCGATCTATGCGCAGGGGGTGGACTATCTGGCGGCGACCTCGGCGAACAAGCAGTTCATCGTGGTGTTTTTCATCCTGTTCACCGGGCCGGGCCTGTGGCGCTGCCAGGAGACGGGGCGCTGGATGGTGAGCGCGGCAACCATGCGGGCGCTGCAGGGGACGCTGCTGGTGATCTATTTTTCCTCGGGCTGGGCCAAGGCGTTCACGGGTGACTGGCTGAAGTACAGCGACGTGATCTACACCCAGGTGCAGGGGAGTCATCGCACGGAGTTCGCCGCGTGGGCGCTGCGTCACTGGCCGCTGTGGTTCTGGACGCTGAACCAGCATCTGGCGCTGGTGTTCGAGCTGGGGGCGCCGTTGCTGCTGGGGGTACGGAAGCTGCGCCCCATCGGTTTCGTGTTGGGGGCGGGGATGCATCTCATCATCGCGCTGACGATGTTTCAGTTGATCTATTTCAGCACCCAGATGTGGGCTTATTATGCGTTGTTTGTGAGCGCGGAGCAATGGCGGGTGGTGGGCCGGCTGCCCGGACCGGCGCGGACACGGGGCTGGGCGGCGCTGGCGGAGGCGGCGCGGCGTTTCTGGGAAGGCTGGATGGGCGCGGGCTGGCGGCCCGGGCTGCCGGCCTGGGCCAAGGAGGGGCTGGCACGGTTGAACGGGCCTGCGGTCTATGGTGTGGCGATGCTGGGAGTGTGGCTCATTCCGTTTTTCTGGACCGGCTGGAAGGGGCGCTCATTGGGCATGTTTCCACGCTGGTGGAGTTTCCAGCATTCGGCGGCGGGGTTGTTCACGCGGCGGACGACGGTGTGGTGGGATCATCATCTTGAAGCGCAGTTTCAAGGGGCAAGTTTGAAGAGTCAAGAGGCTGGTGGGTCAAGGGGGGAAGGACAAGAGGGGGCGGAGGAGGAGCACGGGCGCCCTCGCCCGTCGCAGGAGGCGCCCCCGCCTCCTGCGCCTTCCGAAACCGGCGCAGCCGCACTTCCTGGCGTGGAGGGTGCAAGGGAGACGCTTGCGCCACTTTGGGTTGAGTTGCAGGAGCGGGCGTTTTTTCCGATGGGGGCGTTCGGGTTTCGGACGCGGTTTGACCGGATATTGAATGAAAGCCAGCGCAGCCGGTTGCGGGATCCGATCCGGGAGCGGCTGGCGGGTTATGTGGTGGAGAAGATGCGGGATGAGGAAGAGACCGGGCAGGCTGGAAGCTTGCCCGGCCTTGGGGAGGTGCAGATTGTGAGGTCGCTGTGGCGGGTGGGGGAGGCGGAGATGGCGCGGCCTGCGGGCGCGTGGAATCCGCCGGAGGTTACGCGGCTGGGAGCGAGTCAACGGACGGTGCTGGGCGCCTACCGGGTGGAGGCGGATGGGGGGATTGAGAGACTGAAGGAGAGGGAGACGGAGGGACAGCGTGCGCGTGCCGCGGGGACGCCAAGGGAAAAGGCGGTTTCTCCCAACAGGGGCGGTGCGCCTTCCTCCCGTCCGGCGGAGGGGGCGGTGGCCAACGAACGCATCCGGGCGGCAAAGGCGATGGTGGAGCGGTTGCGCGCTCAAGGGCGGCTGCCGGAGGGGAGCGCGCCGGGCAAGGCCAAGGCGGGGCAAGCGGGCGATGGTTCCCAGGCGAAGGGACGCCCGCCCGTGGTGAGGCCGGGAGGCGCCGGGGGCGCGCGTCCGCCCGTGCTGCGCCCGCCAGGAACACGCCCGCCGGTGATCCGTCCGCCGGTCATGCGTCCGCAGGCTCCCGCCGGCGGCGCGCCGAAGGGCAAGGAGGAGAAGGCGCAATGAAATCTTGGGGGGATCGAAATCGCGGCAGCGTCTTGGAGTGCGGGGCTTGGCACCGCTTTGGATTGTGGAGCGAGCCGCTGGCTCGCTGCGCAAGTGGAGTGCGACCGAGCCGGTCGCACCACGCGCCGGAAACCACCGCACTCCAAGACGCTGCCGCGCCGCTTGCACCCCGTCCCGCCATGAATCCCAATCCCGCATCCGCTTCGCGGATGCCTGTTTTTGTTTGCGGCGCAATAGTGGCTGCGACGCAACATTGAATGGAGATGAGCAGGCGAAATAAAAAGAAGACATCCGGGCCTTCGCGGCGGGAGGGGAAGGAAGCCGGGCAAGCTGGAAGCTTGCCCCACTTTGGGGGTGTGCTGGATTTCTGGCTGGGGCCGGTGGAGGCGCTGCCGCTGCGGGTGTTTGAATGCCTGTTCACGGGGACGTTTTTGATTTGGATGGGGCGGTGCTTCCTGACTTGGGAGGAGTGGCTGACGGACAAGGGGTTTCACCTGACGGCGGAGGAATTGCGGTCGATGGGGTACCCGCAACCTTGGCCGCTGCTCCAGCCCTGGCAGGCGGCAGTGTTTGGCGGGTTGATCGTGCTGGGGGCGGTTTTGCTGTTGTGGCCGCTTGGCGGGTGGCGGAGATTTGGCGGCAGTGCTTTCGCGCGGAATCCCGGTCACCGGGAAAAAGGGGCCGGAATCCAATCCGGCCCTCCGGTGGGAAAACGGGCGGGCGAAGGCGCCCGCGCTCCGTTGCGCCGGGCGGGGCTGGTGCTGCTGTTCGCCTGCGCGCTCTACGCGCAGCGGGTGGACTACATGGCGGCCTTCACACTGAACAAACTCTATGTGGGCATCTACGCGGTGCTGATGCTGGCACCGGGGATGTGGCGGGAGGCGGGCACCGGGCGGCTGATGGTGAGCGCCGCGCCGCTGAGGGTGGTACAGGCGACGCTGATCCTGCAATACTTCGCCGCCGGGCTGGCGAAGGTGCAGGGGGACTGGCTGAAGGGGAACGACATCCTGTGGGGCCATGTGCAGGGGCTGTACCGGACGGAGGCGGCGGCGTGGGCGCTGCATCATTTGCCGAAATGGACGTGGGCGCTGCAACAGCATGTGTCCCTGGTGTTCGAGTTGCTGGCTCCGGTCTTGTTTTGCGCGCGGCGGCTGCGACCGGTGGCGTTCGTGGTGGGCATGGGGTTCCATTTGGTCATCGCGCTGACGATGAAGGATCTTGTTTTTTTCAGCCTGCAAATGTGGACGTTTTACGCGCTGTTCGTGCCCGCCGAATGGTGGCAGGCGCTGGCTCGAAGGCTCGGGAGGGAGCGGTGAAGTTTCAAGGGGACAAGTTTTTAGTTTCAAGCATCAGCGGTCTCCCGCCTCGGAGAGGCGGGGTGCTTTTTCGCCCTGGTTCCCGGATTTTTCGAGGACGAGGACGAGCAGGAGGAGGATTGACGACTGATGTGAATCAGGGATCGGACTCGGTGGCCTGCCATTCGAGGAAGGCGTCGCGCAGTTTGACGGTGATGGGGCCGGGGGCTTGCCAAGTTTGCTGGCCGGCGCGTTTGACGGGGTGGACGTCGCGGGTGGTGGAGGTGAGGAAGACTTCATCGACCTGATCCGCGGCGAGGATGGAGATGGGGAGGGTGGTCTCGATGGCTTCGATGCCGATGCGGGCGGCGGTCTCGAGGATGAGGCCGCGGGTGACGCCGGCGAGGCAGCCGCTGGCGAGCGGCGGGGTCTCCAGGCGACCCTGGCGGACGACGAAGATGTTGCTGCCGGTGCCTTCGCAGAGTTCGCCTTTTTCATTGGCGAAGATGCACTCGCCGCCGCCGGCTTCCTTGGCGAGGGCGAGGGCGCGGACGTTGCCGCCGTAGGAGGTGGATTTGATGCCGGTCATGATGCCGGCGGAGTAGAGCGGCCAGGGGCTGATCTCGACCTGCTCGGCGGCGGGCCAGTCTTTGACGCCGGTGGCGGTGATGCAAAGGGTCTGGGATTGATTGCCGCGGTCGCTGCCGGCGGGACCGATGCCGCTGGTGACGGTGAGGCGGATGCGGGCGTCGCTGAGCTGGGTGGCGCGCAGGACTTCATCGATGGCGTGGCGGATGAAGTCGAGCGGTGGCGGCTGCAGTTTCATGGCCTCGCAGGAGCGAACGAGGCGCTGCCAGTGGCGGGTGACGGCGTAGGAGCGGCCGTGGCGGGCGAGCAGGGTCTCGAAAACGCCGTCGCCGACGAGGAAGCCGTGGTCCATCGGCGAGAGGCGGACTTGGTCAAGGGAGACGAGTTGGTCATTCCACCAGAGAGTCATGGTCGTTGGGGTTCGGGGGGTTGGAGGTTACGGGGCGGTGTTATCGGTTTTGGCGCGGGTGATGAAGAGCTGGCGCAGCAGGATTTCAGCATCGGCGCCGACGGGAGCCACCATGAGTTCCAGCGGACTGTCCTGGATGTCAAGCGGGAGGTCGATGCGGCCAAGCCGGAGCAGGCGGCGGTCCGCGGGGCTGGCGGCGAGGTGGCGCTTGAGCAGCGGGAACTGAAACTGCTGCTGCCCAAGCGTCACTTGCAGGGCGGCGGGTTGCGTGTCCGGCAGTTTGAGGACGGCGCATTGGGCGACGATGTCATAGGCGCCTTTGGGCAGTGTTTTGAGGGTCCAGGTGATTTTTTGGAAGGGCACAGCCTCCAGGCCGCCGGCGGGGGCGGTCTGCGAGCGGTGGTCTGGCGTTTGCAAAGCGCCTTTTTTTGAGTCGTCCGGGGCGGGAATGATTTGCGTGGCGAGGGCAGGGACGAGTGGAATGGCGGCGCTGCCGAGAAAGCGGGGCGGCGGAAGGGAAGCGGCATCCGGCAGGGTGGCGCCGGGGTTGTTGAGTTCGGCGGCGGTGCGGGCGAGGTCGATGACGCCGCCGCTGCCGATGACGGCTTGGATGCGGCGCAGTTCTTCGTTGATGGCGACGGTGGCTTCCGCGCTTTGGGACTGGGCGGCGAGGCGATGCAGGGCGCTCACGTAAGAGCCCAGCAAAGGGACGTGGATTTTTTTGAGTTCGGTTTGATAGGTGGTTTCGAGTTGCTGCCAGGAAAGGGGGGGCGCGGCGGCGGGAGACGAGGACGAGGACGAGGACGAGGACGAGGACGAGGACGAGGACGAAGGCGCGGGTGTCTGGCCGGGGGCGAGGTTCCAGGGCAGCGGCAAAAGCGCCAGGATGAGAAGGATGAAGCGGGGCGGGGTCATGGCGCGGTCGGGGTGGCGCTCAAGGCCCAAGCGCCGGGACGGGGATCGCGGCGGCGGGCTTCGGCTTCGCGGTCGAGCAGGGAGCGCAGGAAGGCGCGCTCGAGCGTGCCGCCTGAGCCGGGCCGGCCGGTGACGGCGGCGAGGCCTTGGTCGATGAGGATGTGATGGTACAGTCCGATGTCATCGAGGAAAACCAGCGCGGGCAGGGTGTCGTCCGGGTCCGTGGTGTTGCGGGCGAGGAGGCGGAAGGTTTTGGCTTCGAGATAACCGGCGGTGAATTCGCTGGCGGCGCGCCCAAACAGGGCGGCGTCCTCGGCCGGGATGCCGAAGTGGCGGCTGAACGGGCCGGGATCGACTTCGGCTCCGGCGGGTGTGGGCGGGGCGCAGCGCAGCCAGAGCAGGCGGATGAAAAACTCCTGGTCCTGGTGGCGGACGCGGAAGCGGTCGCCGGTGTTGTCTGGATGGGGGACGAAGGTGACTTCCTCCATGTCTTGAAAGCCGGCGATGCCGCCGAGGGTGGCGATGGGTTTGGGCAGGGGCAGGCTGGCGGATGGGCCGGTTTTTTTGTCAACGATGGAAAGGCGGCGCTGGTGGGCGCGCAGTTCGGCGTCGATGTAAGGCTGCCAGCCGGGCTGGCGCGCGGCGAGGTCTTGCAGGCGGGCGATGTGGTTTTCGTGGATGGGTTTGAAGGCGTTCACGAGTTCCGCTGCCAGAGCTTCGCGCAGTTCCGGGATGCCGGCGGCGGGAGGCGTGGCGGGCGCGGTTGCGGCGGGTTGTCCGTTGGCGGTGGCGGTGGTTTGCACGGGTGCGGGGGCCGGGACGAGCCGCAGGTTTTTGATGCGGATGATGTTTCCGGGATACGAACGGGAGGCGGCGAGGCGCAGGGTGCCGGGGGGGCGGGTGTAGCGCAGGGGGCCGGCGCGGAAGCTGGTGTAGGTGGCGCTGTTGCGGGCGAGCTGCAGTTCGAATCCGAGCCGGTTTTCGGCGGCGCCGGCGAGCAGGGAGACTCCGTAAAATTCGAGCAGGGCTTTGGGTTCCGCGTTGCCGGCGGCGGATGGGTTGGCCTGGGGAACGGGGAGCATGAGGTAGTCGAATTCCAAGAAGTACTCTCCGGGCGTGATTTTGACGCTGGTCCATTCGGCGAAGTGACTGGAGGAGCGCCAGCCGGCGAGGGCTCCGTCATCCTGGAGGGCGACGCCGCTGCCTCTGAACTGCGCGGCGGGCAGGGGGATGGCAAGACCGGCGGCGAGGGCGGCGCTGTCGCTGTCGCGGTAGAGGGTCTGGATTTGGTCGCGCCGTTGCTTGACCTGGAGGGCTTGCTCGTAGTCGCCGGCTTCCGCGAGTTCGAGTTCCAGCCGGGCGAGCGCGCGTTCGTATTGCTCGGTGAGGGTTTGGGATTGGGCGAGCACCTGGATTTGAAACTGGGAGCGCAGTTGCTTGACCGCTTCCATCTCGGTGGGTGGTCCGGGGATGGGGGACTGGGCCAGGAGGGAGTGGGCGGCCAGCAGTGCCAACGCGGCGGCGCGCGACACGAAGCGCGCGAGGCGGGGAAGGCTTGGGGGAGTTTTCACGGCCTTGGGTTGTCAACGGTTGGCGGGTACCAATTCCACGGCCAGGAGGTTCATCAAATTGCTTTTGACGACGGTGCGGGCGGTGATGCGGAAAACGCCGGCGCCGTCGGTGATCTTCAAGGTGCCCAGGTTTTTGGTTTCCGGGCCGCGCAGGGTGGTGTCCATTTCTCCGGTGAGGGTGAAGGTTTTTTCGGAAATAATGACGGTGCCGCCTTCGATGGGGTTGCATTGGTAGGTGACGAGGACTTCGTAGCCGCCGGGCGGCAGGCCGGGCAGGGTCCACTCGGCGCTGGCGCCGGGGCGTTGCCATTGGGTGAGACGGCCTTTGTCCGCGTCCCAGAGGACGCCGTCCAGTTTGGCTTGGTCGAGCGGCAGCAGGAGGCGCTCCGGCAGCAGGGCGGTTTTGAGCGATTGCACGCGGGCTTCCAGGACGAGCATTTCCTTGGCGATGCGCTCCAGCTCGGCTTCCAGGCGGCGGCGTTCGTCGCGGGCGGCGATGGCGCCTGTGTAGTCGCGCTCGCGGGCACGGGCGCGGGCGAGTTCGTCGAGCCGGGAGATGCTGCTTTTCAGGGGGTTGAGGCTGGCGGTGAGCAGGCGGTGGTGGTGCTCGATGCGCTCTATCTCGATCTCACGCGGCGGTGGTCCGGCGGGGTCGGCTTCTTGAGCCGGCAGATGTGGGAGAACGCAGGTGAGGAGGAGGGTACAGGCGGGGCGAAATAAAAATCCGAAATCCGAAATCCGAAATCCGAAATTCAAGCCCGGAGTTTCGCGCTTCGGATTTCGGGCTTCGGGCTTTAAATCAGGCTTCATGTCATGCCGCCGGACTGGCCGCGCGGACGAAGCCTTCGATTTCGATGTCGAGATCCCGGCGGCAGACGTCGGCGAGGAGATAGGTGAAATGGCGGTCATCGCCGCAGGATTCCTGAATCCATTCGCGGATCAGGGAGAGGCTTTCCTCGTGACGGAGGTAGCATTTGAAACGGGCGTCCTGGATGCCGCCCTGCCGCCACTGATCCGGACGCCAGGCAGCGGCGGCATTCATGCGGCCCAGCATGATTTCGATGTTGTGCTGGGTGGTGCGAAATTGCAGCGGCCAGTCGCCCTCGCCGATGCTGCGATGGCCCTCGATGCTGGCGGTGCCGGAGAGCAGGGCCAGCCGGCCCGCGGGACGGCTGACGACCACGCCGCGCGCGAACCCCGGCGGGCGCGGACCGTAATCGGCGGGATAGTGGTAGGCGGGGATTTGCGAGGGGTTTTCCAGGTAATCCGGCCGGGCGCGCCCGGCGAGGAAGACGACGGCGGCTTTGTCCCCACCCAAGCCGACGGCGGTGGCCGCCGGCATGAAGGCGCGCAGGTCGCGCCCGAAGAAGGACTCGAAGGCGGCCCAGCGGCCGATGTTGAACTGCCGGTAGCACTCCAGCCCGCCGCGCATGTCGTTGATGCCGGGGATGAAATTCCAGACGCGGTAGAGATGCCAGCCGCGCGCGATTTCGAGGAGGCGGCTGTAAGCCTGCTCCACGGGATCCTCCAGCCGTCCGGAGGCGTCGATGAGCACGGCGCCGAGCAGGGTGTCCGGTTGCTCGGTGAGCAAAAAGGGATCCTGCCAGTACACGGCGGCGCCTTCGAAACCGAGGCATTCGTCGTCAGGTCCAGCCAGCAACGGCAACGGCAGCCGCAACTCCGCGCCCTGTTCGTGCCGGACCAGCTCCGCCTGCGCGGCGTTGAAGGTGACTTGGAAGGCGGAAGGGCGCTGGGTGACGATCATGAGTCCGTACTCCCCGATTTAGCGGGTTTTGGGCCGTTCTGTCAAACTTCCATTTCGCCAAGGGAAGATTGACTGCCGGGCAAAACAGCGCAAAATGCCGACATGACCGTGACTCTCCCCACCGCCTTGGAGCCTTTCGTGCAAAGGCAACTGGAAACAGGAAGTTTCGCTTCCGCGGAAGAAGTCGTCACAGCCGGCCTTCAGTTGCTCTTGCGACAGGACGAGGCGTGGCAAACAGGAGCCCGGGAGAAAATTGATGAAGGCTGGAATCAAGCCAAGGCAGGAGAGTTGTTTACCCTGGAAGAAGCGCGGGCATCCCTGGCCAATGTCAAAACAGCCTGGGAACGGAATCAGAAGCTGAAATGATGCCGTCCTGCTTGCTCACGCCCGCCGCCAGGGATGACATAGCTGAAATCTGGACCTTTATCGCCAGTGACAATCCCGTCGCCGCGGACAAACTCGAGGAGGCGCTGTTCGCCGCCTTTGAGAAAATCACCCTTATGCCTGACATCGGTCATTGGCGGCGGGATTTGACGGATAAACCGGTGCGATTTTTTACCGTGAAGGGGAACTATCTGGTGGTCTATGACCCGGCTGCGGAACCATTGCAAATCATCCGCGTGCTCCACGGTGCGCGGGACGCGGAAACCCTGTTGTAGAAAGAGCCGGGTGAAGTCCGCTCAATCCTCCACCTCCGGTGCCCCCGGCTCTCCCGGCAGGGCGACGGGCAGCCCCCAGGTGGGACCGTGATCCGTCGCTTGCTCCAGGCGCAGGAAAGGCGCGGCTTGGCGGTCGGTGCGGTGGATGTAGGCGAGTTTTGAGGCGTGGAGCAGGTCTTTTTGCAGACTGCGCGTGGCGGCGCCGCGCGGGAGGGGAGTGTCTTTTTTGGCGACGGGCGGATCGCCGCCCGCCGCGGCGCGCGGTTCCAGGCGGATCCAGTCGCGCTCAGACCAGTAATCTCCCTGCCAGGGCTGATGGCGGGCGGCGCGCACGTAGAGGCTCCAGCGGTCGAACTGCACCTCCGGGATGTAGCGGCTGCCCATGCGGGAGACGAGCGGCGGGTGGTCGAGGTCGGGGTTGCCCTCGGAGGTGGACTCCAGCAGGTACTCCAGTCCGTCCAGCCGCACCACGACCCAGGCGTGACCGCCGATGTCTCCGTATTTGCCGAGGGCGACGCGTGCGTCATACCCCCGCGCTGTAAGCCAGTCGGCCAAGTAGATGGCGGAGTCCTCGCAGTCTCCGGTGCCGAGCGCCTGGGTTTCCACGGCGGTCTGCCAGCGGTCGGTTTTTTCTTTGTTGCTGGCGGGGTCGCGCACGTAGCGGCAGTTTTGGTGCACGGCGGACCAGATGGTGAAAAGCTGCTCCACCCGCGACTGGCCGGCCGGATAGATGGCCGGGGGCTGGTAGCCGGTGAGGTACTCGTTGACGTAGTGGAAGCGGCCCTGCGTGTCCGCGGCGATGACGGCATAGGCGCGGTGGCAGGAGGGGCATTCCAGCGTGGAACTCTCCTGATGGCGCTGGACGCGGCTGATGTGACTGGCCCGGCAATGCGGACAGACGTGGAAAAAAGCTTCGTCCCCGGTGCGGTGCAGCAGATCCGGGGAAAAGTCCCGCAGGCGCTGCCCGGACAGCAGCAGGACTTGAGTAGCGATGCCGCCGGCGCTGGAGCGCAGGGCGCAGGCCAAATGGGTCATGCTGGGGTCCAGGTTGTCGAGGTGGGTTTGGAAGTTTTCACGGACCCGGTCCAAGGCGGGATTGGTGCTGGTCGTCACGCTCACCCGCATGTAGCGCGGCCAGGCTTTCTGAACCCGGCCCACCACGGCTTCCAGGTCGTTGAGATCAAGCCCGGAGTCGATCTCGTCTTGGAGCCAATTTTCCAGTTCCTGATCCAGCAGCAGAAGGTCTTTTTTTTCGGCGAGGCGGGTGTTGTTGGCATAGTCGAGCAGGTCCACCTTGAACTGGCCCACCTGATGCGGGTTCTCGCCGCCGCGGATGAGGCGCGTCCACAGCGCTTCCCAAGTCGAGGCATGGCCATCCTGCAAGGCGGTCATCACGCCGGCAAAGATGGCACCGGCCAGCACGGCGAGAACCAGGAAACGCAGAATCATTATGGTAATTATAGGGCGGGGTGGGGCGGGTTCAACCGGAAAGTCTCCCCATCGCAGGGCGGACGCCGGTGGTTTTCGCTTTGCGCCCTGCCCTCTGCGCTTTGCCGTTCCCAGCTCCGCGCCGCCTCCGCCCACAAAAAAGTGGACGGGAACAGAGCCCCGCCCTCCGGCGCGTCGAAAGGAGGCGGGCGCCGCTTCTACTCAACCGCCACTTTGAAGAAATCGGCGCTCTTGACGATGGTGCCGTCGGCTTGGACGACGGTGAATTTGCCGCCGTTGAGACGGGCGAGTTCGTCAAGCTCTTTGGCGGCGTCCGGCGTCATCATGGCGGTGGTGTGGATGATGGCGCGCTTGTCGCCGCGGGCGTTGGCGGCGGTGACTTCGTCCACCCAGGTGAGGGCGTCGCTGCGGTTGCCGTCGGTCATGAAGAAGATGAGGTCGGGCTTGGGTGAGCCGTTGAGGGCCATGAGCAGGCCGGAGCCCCAGTTGGTGCCGCCGGGGTTGTCGGAGTCCTCGATGATTTTGCGGCTTTTGGCGATGTTGGCTGGATTGGCAGGCAGGTATCGGAAACGCGGGATTTTCGCGTTTCTTTGGCCGGGGCTGATGTCCCACTCGTAACGGGCCAGCGCGCGCGAGTCGGTGCTGTCGATTTCGTTGTGCGGCCAGGCGAAGTGGGAGAAATAAATAACCTGATAATGCACGTTGCCGCGGAGCTGGTTGAGGCTGCGGATGAGTTCTTGTTTGAGCAGGTCGAAGCGGCTGACGGCCTTGCCACCGACCTCGCCGACGGCGGACATTGAGCCGGAGACATCGACGACGAAAACGACGTGGCTGCCCTTGCCTTGGTTGCCCAGGAAGCTGACGCTGCCGCCGGCGGAGCCGCTGCCGCCCGCGCCAAAGGAGCCGAGGCTGCTGCCGACGTTCAACTCGCTGGCGGTGGGGGAGAAATCCACGTCCGGCATGGCGATCTGGCTGCTGCCCGTGGCGACGATGGGCGCCATCATGCTGGGGCCGCCAGCAGGAGCCGGGGCGGCGGGGGCGATTTTTTTCCAGGCAGGCTCCTGCTGATCGAGGACATCGCTGCTGATGGCGACAATCTCGTTCAGCGGCTGACTCACGGGGGCGACCTGGATGACGGCGAGCAGGAACAGCAACAGCAGGTGCGCGCCCGCGGTCCAGATGAGCGCGCGTTTTTTGGCGTCGATAATGTCGCCGGTGTTGTCCGCCGGGGTTTCGAGATCATCGGCGGTGTCCGCGGACACGACAACCGGGGCACCCGCGCTGGGATTGACGCTGCGGGGAAGGTCCGCCGTATCGTCGCCGGGAGGGTCTCCCTCCGGGAGGTCATCATCAAGGAAATCGTCTTCCGAAAAACCAGCGGCCTCGCCGCCATCAAGGAGAGGCGGTTTGTAACCGCCCCCGTCAAGGGCAGCGATGTCGTGACTGAGCGGATCGGAAAACAGCGTATCCTCCGGCGGCGGGGTCACCTCCGGCCAGTCGCTGGCGGGAGGCGTAGCGGATTCGTCCTGAATATTCCATTCAGGCTCCGGCTCCCAAGCGGATTCCTCCACAGGCGGCGCGGCCTTCTGCCGGGAAACGGACGGAGGCGATGAGAGCGCGCCATCCACGGTAGGCAGATGACTGAAGTCATCGTCATCATCGTGGTCCAGGGGGGAGTAAAGCATCGCCTGCAGGTTTCAAAGGACAAGCATAACGGCATAACGCCAAACATGCCAGCCTGTTTCCCGGCGTGCGCCCAGATGAGCAGGGCTTACGCATGGAGCGCACGCGTCCCGCGTGCTCTTTCCGGCGTCCTCGCCGGAAAGATTGAGCGCAGCGAACACGCAGGGTTGGCGCTGCCCGCCAACGCAAAGCTGGGACACCCTGGACCGGAGAGCAACAGAATGATTTCACGCGGACCACACCGGTGACCGTGTGCGGCTGCCGCCGCAATGCGT
>CAZNKC010000042.1:0-29713 GCA_964573315.1 uncultured Verrucomicrobiaceae bacterium
CCGAACGCAGCACGCGGGACGCGTGCGCTCCAGTTCGCACGCTTCAGCGTGTCAACTCCTCGCCAGGAATGTGCGATTCATGCTGAAGATTGAACAACGCTCGTCTCTCCGCAGCCACCAACGCCGGAATTTGGAATCCCCATCAATACTTGCTTATTCCATGCGTATGCCCTGGGGTTATGGAGTGCCGACGACTCGTCACTCCAAAAAAGGCCTGCCTTCTCCCAAACTCAGGCTCATAATGCCGCCCATGATCGAGGCCGGACACATTCTCATCGTTGAGGACGAGCACGCGCTGGGCGCGGCGTTGTCGGCGGCGGTGCGGCGCACGGGGCATCTGCCCACGCTCGCCGCCTCCGGCGCGGCGGCGGGCGAGGCGCTGCGGCGCGGGCGCTGGGACGCGGTCATTTTGGACATCGGGCTGCCGGACATGAGCGGGCTGGAGGTGCTGGCGCGGCTGCGGGAGCGGGACACCGGCCTGCCGGTGCTCGTCATCACCGCCCACGCCACGCTGGATCATGCCATTCACGCGCAGAAAGGCGGCGCCACGCTTTACCTGACCAAACCACTCGACCTCGCCCAGCTTGAGGCCGCGCTGCAATCGCTGCTGAAAAGCGACGGCGGTGTGGCCGCGGCCGCCAGTGCGCCCGCGCCGATGGCGGCGGCCACGTTGATCGGCAGCGCGCCGTGTTTGCAGCCGGTCTTCATCGGCATCGCCCGCGCCTGCGCCAGTGCGGTGGCCACCCTCATCACCGGGCCCACCGGCTCGGGCAAATCGCTCGCCGCCACCATCATCCACGCCCACGGCGGGCACGGCGGTGTGTTGGAAACCCTGGACTGCCGTCAAGTGGAGACGCCCGTGGCGCTGCTCTCCTGGCTGGAGGATCGTACCACCGCCGGCGCGGTGGCGCTGGATGAAATCACCGCCCTGCCCGCCGCCGCGCAGATCGGCATGGCGGCTTGGCTGGCCGGGGCCGCCGCGCCGTCGCCGCGCGTGCTCGCCACCACCCGCGCGGAGGCGGAGACCGCCGGGCCGGAGTTCGGCCTCCAGCCGGATCTCTACTACGCCCTGAGCGCCTCCGTCATCAGCCTGCCGCCGCTCCACCGGCGCAGCGGCGACATCCCGGCGCTGGCCGCTTTTTTCCTGGCCCTGCGCGGCAACGGCGCGCAAGTGCTCACCGCGCCCGCGCTGGCTGCTCTGCAAAGTTACGCCTGGCCCGGCAACGTCCGCGAGCTGCGCCACGCGCTCGATTACGCCGCCGCGCTCAGCCATGACGGACGCCTGTTTGCCAGCCACTTGCCGCCGCACATCGCCGCCCAGGCGCAAAACCCTTTGCAGCCCTCCATGACCGCCGAGTTCGACGCCGTGCTGGGCCGCTGGCTGGAGGGCCGCGCCGAGGAGCCTTACGACCACCTGCTCGACGCCCTGGAGGCCGCCATGCTGCGCCACCTGCTGGACCGTCACCAAGGCAAAGCCACCCGCCTCGCCGCCGCCATGCGCCTCAACCGCGCCACCCTGCGCCAGAAGCTCCGCCGCCTCGGGCTGCACCGCGAGGGGGCGGATGAGGCTTCGTGAATGGCATGGGCGCGGCAGCTTTCGTTTGACTGTCTCCTTCTCCCAACTCTCTTATCTTCCCCATGACCCCCGAAGAAGCCAAAACCCAACTCGACCAGCACGTCCGCGAAATCATCGCCTGGCACTTTTCCCCTGAAACCGGCTCCCCATTCTGGCTGGAGTGGGCGCAAAAAAACTTCGACCCGCGCGGCAAAGTCAACGGCTACGACGACATCGTGGCCCAGTTTCCCCACTTTCAGGACGAATGGCTGCGCGACCTCCAGCCCGAGGTCTGGGTGCCCGCCGCCTTCAAGGGCAAGCCCTTCAACGTCTTCGAGACCGGCGGCACCACCGGCATGCCGAAGCAGCGCATCGGCTGGAACGACTTCCGCGTCGATTACGAGGAGTTCTCCGACAAGATCAGCGACGACCATTTCCCGCGCGGCCAAGCCTGGATCATGGTCGGCCCCACCGGCCCGCGCCGCCTCCGTCTCGCCATCGAACACCTCGCCAACCACCGCGGCAGCGCCTGTTATTTCATCGACCTCGACCCGCGCTTCGTGAAAAAGGTCATCTCCAGCAAGCAGTTCGACGTCGCCCGCCAGTACATGGACCATGTCGTCGATCAAGCCGTCACCATCCTCAAGCACCGCAAGATCGCCGGCATCTTCACCACGCCGAAGCTGCTGGAGGCCATCGCCGAAAAGATCGACCTCTACGAGCACGGCATCCGCGGCGTGTTCTGCGGCGGCACCACCATGGCGCCGCAATACGTGCGCTTCATCGTGGAGGAAGTGCTGGAAGGCCGCATCGGCTTCTACCCCACCTATGGCAACACCTTGATGGGCCTCGCCGCCAGCGTGCCGCTGCTGCCGGAGGACCAATTTTCCATCACCTACTACGCCCCGCAGCCGCGCGCCGTGCTGCGCGTGGTGAACCCGGAAAAAACCGAAGACACGGTCGATTACGACGCCTGGGGCCGCGTCGAGCTGACCACGCTGACCAAGGAATTCTTCATGCCCCGCTTCCTGGAGCGCGACGAAGCCCTGCGCCGCAAACCGCGCGCGCCCTACGCCTGGGACGGCGTCGCCGAAGTCCGGCCTTTCGGGGCAATGGAGAACAAGATCGTCGAAGGGGTGTATTGATTCCAATGCCGCGATTGCCGCAGTGATCCGTTCGCTGATGGAAATGTGCGGGCGCAAGCGGAGCCCGGCGCGCGGGCCTCCGAGCCCGCAGCACTCCGCAGCCGGAACAATCCCCAAACACCCCTCCGCATCTCGAACTCCTTCCGTCCTCAAGCATCCGCCAGATGGCGCAGGCGGCTGACAATCTCGGGCTGCTCCTTGATCTCCGCCAGCGGTGTCAAATGGTGAAACACATAGCCCCAATCCAGGCTGGCCGTTCCCTGACGGATAATGATGCCCTCCACATCATGCCAGTCAATCGGACGATTGGCGAAAGCCTTCATCACTATCAAGTCCTCTGCCGAACAAAGCCGCAAGGAATGGCCCGCCACCACCTCGATCTCCCGCGCCCGCTCCACCGCGCAACGCTCAAACTCCAGCGCGCCCAAGGCAACGTCTATGCCTAAATTGTTGCCGGAGCGCAGGAGCAACACCCGGTTGTTCAGCGCGAAGTCCCGAGCGCCCTCAATCCGGGGCGCAAACTTGGCCAACAAGCCGTCCACCACCGGTTCTTCATTTCCAAAACCGGTCAGAATGGTGACATCCACATCCCGCGTCAATCGCGGCTCACCCCAATGCTGGACCGCCAGTCCCCCAATCACGCAAAACGGCCAGCCGTGTTCCCGGCAGC
The DNA here is from genome assembly GCA_964573315.1 of uncultured Verrucomicrobiaceae bacterium. GTDB lineage: Bacteria > Verrucomicrobiota > Verrucomicrobiia > Verrucomicrobiales > Verrucomicrobiaceae > JAGRPD01. The sequence goes on from CAZNKC010000042.1 coordinate 3,371, forward strand.
AGTCCTGCACCGTGAGGGCCAGCGTGAACAGCTCGGTCATGCCTTTTGCGCCAGCAGGCGGAACCAGCGTTGCTGTTCGACCAAGCCGGATCGTTCCGGCGGGGGTTGCTTGCGCGCCGCGGCGGAGGCCAACCCGCGAAATGAGGCGATGGCGCTCACCGTTTCCGTCGCGCGGATGTCTTCCTCCCGGACACGGCGGAGTTCGGGGGCCGCGCGCTGCCACGCCTCCACCCAGCGCTTGGTGTCCGCCTTTTCGAGTTCCGTCATGGAGGCAGCTTACCCCATTCAGGGATCCCTTGCATCTGATTTCATCTGCGGCTGAAGCCCGCCGAACTCGCGCCCGCAAGAGCAGTTCACCCGCTGCGGGCTCGGAGGCCCGCGCGCCATGCGGAAAGGCCGCCGTCTTGACTTGCGGGCTGCGTTCCTGTATCCATCGCTTTATTGAAGATGAGCCGCAGCTATCATGTAACCGAAAAGCAAGCGCGCGCCGCCCTTCGCCGGGGCGATCTTGAGCCCATGTTCCAGGTTTCGGAGAAAAGCTGGGTGAAGAGCGCGGAAAAACACGCGCGGAAAGCCGGGGAGCGATCGATCAATCGCGCAATCGTAGGCGCGGAAAAAGCGCGCACACGAAATGCAAAAGAGCCTTTTTTAGCCGTGAAAGGGGAGCTAGACGCCGATGGCAACGTCTAACCGCACATTTTGGCTTGTCCGAGCCATCTGCGTCCTCTTCGGCGCCGTCTTCATCTATGCCGGCGCGGTCAAGGCGGCGAATCCCATCGCCTTTCTCGATGATGTGCGCAGCTTTCAAATCCTGCCGGACCCTTTCGCCGCCTGGCTGGCGCTGGGGCTGCCTTGGCTGGAAATTTTTGCCGGGCTTGCCGTCGTCACCGGCTTGCTGCGGTCCGGCGGTTTGCTCAGCTTGAACGTCCTGCTCGTCGTCTTCCTCGCCGCCATCCTCGTCTCCTGGGCGCGCGGGCTGGATATTTCCTGCGGCTGCTTCGGCGGCAGCGCCAAGGTCTCGGATTATACCGGCCTCATCGTCCGCGATCTCGTTCTGCTCGCGCTCGGGCTGGCGGCTTGGCGGCTTGTCACAAGACGCGAAGAGCAAGGCGCAGAGGGCAGGAAGGAGTAGCGGCGCTCAAAAAAGGGGCGGGAAGACAATCCCGCCCTGCAACATTCGCTCCACCTTTCCCGCCGCCTCCGGTTTGCAGCATGGCGGAGCCGCTTTACGACAAAAAAGCGCCTGCCCGCGGGCAGGCGCTTTCAAGTTCTGGGGGGTGAAAAAAATCAGCTTCCGGAGATGGCGTCGGCGCCGCGCTCTCCGGTGCGGATGCGCACGGCTTCGATCACCTCGCTGAGGAAGACCTTGCCGTCGCCGATCTTGCCGGTGTTGGCGGCCTTGACGATGGCGTCCACCACGGCGTCGCTGCGGCTGTCATCGACGACCACTTCAATTTTCACTTTCGGGAGGAAGTCCACTGTGTATTCGCTGCCGCGGTAAATCTCGGTATGGCCTTTTTGACGGCCGAAACCTTTGACTTCTACCACGGTCATGCCTTCCACTCCCACTTCGGAGAGGGCCTCCTTCACGTCCTCCAGTTTGAAGGGTTTGATGATCGCTTCGACTTTTTTCATGGCTTGGAGCAATTAGGATGTGTTTTCGCAAAATGCAACGTCCAAGGGCGTGCGGTTGCTAAATAAACCCCGTGACGCAGTGCGTAAGAGAACAGGAGCTTGAAGCGTGCCAAGTTTCCAGAGAAAAATATTTTTTCTTGAAGACGAATCGCCCGGCGGTTGCATTTTGCGCGCCGGCCCTTAAAACAGAGCCATGCCCTCCGCCCTCTCCGCGCCCGCCCTTCCGCGTCTGCTCCTGCTGTTGTTGGTTTGTTGCGGCGGCGCGGCGCCCTTTCTAGCCGCCCAGGAAGCCGGCGCGCCGCCGGAGCCTTCCGCGCCCGCCGCCGCCCGCGAACTGCGCTGGCGCTGGCAGCCGGGCAAGACCTACCGCTTTCAGACCGAGACGGAGACGATCATGTCGCTGGAGGCGCTGGGCAGGGAGGGTGAGCAAATCCTCCAGGTCATCCAGAACACCGAGATCGCGGTCCGCCCGCGCGGGGAGGGCGGCGCCAAAAACTTGGTGGTGCGCTTCCTGACCCTGCGCGCCAGGCTGGCGGCGGGCGGCAGGACTTTCCTGTACGATTCCGAGGAGCCTTCCGAGTCCGACCCCGCGCTGCGCTCCATGCTGGCGGACAGCTCCGGACGTGAGTTCACGCTGGTTTATTCCGCCGACGACCGGTTTGTCGAACTCGGCGCGGTGGACCAGCCGGCGGCGAGACCGGGGCAGGTGCCCAGCCTGCTCGCCGTGGCGGACGCCCGGCAGGTGGCGGAGTTGTACCGCCGCTCCCTGGAGATGGCGCTGCCGCGCGCTGAGGTGGCGGCGGGGGACAAATGGATCTCCAGCGAGCAGGTCGCCTTTCCGCAAGCGGGCGACATGGAAGTGCGCATGAACTGCCATTACCAGGAAAACCTCGACCGCGGCGGCCGGCCCCATGCCAAGCTCACCTTCCAAGGCCGGCTCAGCCAGGACGCCGCCCGCGTCGCCGTCGGAGCGATCACGCTCGGCGGCGACTCGACACTGGCTGGACAGATTTTCTTCGACCTGGAGCGCGACGCCATCTCCCTTTCCATGTTCCTCGGCAGCCTCGTGATCGTGCATGAAGGCCAAAACCTGCCGGTGCGTCACAGCGTCACGACGCGGTTGGAGGACATCGTGGACAGCGCGGAGTGAGGCCGTGAGTTCAAGCGGTGACGGCTGGTTGCCTGCTGGAACGCGGAAAGACCGGGCTTGACCATCAGGCACCGAAGTAATACTTTATGCGCCATGAGGACTACCATATGGCTGGATGACGATCTTGCCTTGAAATTTCGGGAGACTGCCCAGAGCCGCGGGCAGAGTTTGAGCGCTTTCCTGGCCGAAGCGGGCCGGACAGTTCTAGGCTCCAAAAAAACCGCGGCTCCGCCCTTCCGTCTAATCACACAGGGAGGCCAGGGGGTTTATCCCACGATCGATCTCGATAAAACCAGCAGCCTTCTTGCCGCAGAAGATGAAGAACAGCATAAAATCGGGACATGAAGCTGTGCGACGTCAATGTCCTGATCTACGCCCATCGCGAGGATGCCAGCGTCGAGCACGAAGCGTATGCGTCATGGTTGATTGAGATGGCCACGGGGCCGTCCGCGTTCGGACTATCGGAATCCGTTCTTTCCGGATTCGTCCGCATCGTGACCAACCCTCGCATCTTCCTCAACCCGACGCCCTTGGACGAGGCGCTCCTGTTCTGCGAAGAATTGCGCAACCGTCCGCAAGCGAACATTCTGCGGCCGGGTGGGCGGAATTGGGAGATTTTCCAAAATCTGTGCCGTCAGGTGAACGCGAAAGGAAAGTTGATTGCCGACGCATGGCACGCCGCGCTGGCGATCGAGTGCGGATGCGAATGGATCACTACGGACAGCGACTTCGCCCGTTTTCCAGGCCTGCAATGGCGGCATCCCCTGAAGAACTGAGAAGACGGGAACTGGGGATTGCGCGCCCTGCGGACCGCATTTCCTGCTTGTCAGACGTTGGCGGAGTCCGCTAGGCTTCGATTTTGTCGTCAAAAATCCTTCCATCACTCGCCAGCCATGAAAATGAACTTCCGCCACCTTTTCCTCGCCGCCGCCGTTGCCGCGCCGGGTTATGCCGCTCAGGACGAGCCCGCCCAGCCGGGCGGCAAGCTCCCCGGCAATGTCGCCATCCAGCTTGTCAAGATCGCCGATGATCTGGTCGATCCGGTCGCCGTGGCCGCATCGCCGGACGGCACGGGGCGGTTGTTCGTGTGCGAGCGGCCCGGTGTCATCCAGGTCATTCAGAAGGACGGCAGCAGGGGCCGGCGGCCCTTTCTCGACATCAAGGACAAGACGCTCAGCGCCTTCCTGGAGGAGGGGCTGCTGAGCATGACCTTCCATCCCAAGTTCAAGGAGAACGGCAAATTTTACATCTGCTACTCCGACCTGTGGTTCAACGGCTCCTCCCTCATCACGGAGTACAAAGTCTCGGACAGCGATCCGAACCGCGCCGATCCCGACAGCGCGCGCGTCATCATGCAGATCGACTTTCCTTACTGCAACCACCACGGCGGCCAGATCGCCTTCGGGCCGGACGGTTATCTTTATATTGGCGTCGGCGACGGCGGCTGGGAGGGCGACGTGATCAGCGCCGGACAGGATCTGCACACTTGGCTGGGCAAGATGCTGCGCATCGACGTGGACAAAAGCACGCCGGACCGCGCCTACTCCATCCCGGCGGACAATCCCTTCATCACGCCGCTGCAGCAGATGACGCTCTTCGGCGTCAGCGAGCTGCAGTTCTCCCAAATCCGCCCGCGCGCCAAGCCTGAAATCTGGGCCTACGGCCTGCGCAATCCGTGGACGTTCTCGTTCGATCCGAAGACGGGAGACCTCTACATCGCGGACATCGGCCAGAACCACTGGGAGGAGATCAACATGCAGCCCGCCTCCAGCAAGGGCGGCGAAAACTACGGCTGGAAGTTCATGTGCGGCAGCAAGGTGTTTCCGCAGGTGGAAGTCAAAAATCCCGACGGCAGCACGTCCTATGTGGACGGCGAGGGCACGTCGCGCGTCGGCATCCTGCCCATCGCCGAGTTCAGCCACGTCGATCAGGGCATCTGCGTGATCAACATCGGCGTGTATCGCGGCAAGGCTTATCCCTCCCTGGATGGTGTGTACTTCTGCACGGACTGGGGCAGCGGCAAGATCTGGGGCTTGCAGCAGGACGGCGGCAAATGGCAGATGCAGGAGCTGCTGGACCTCGACACGCCTCTGCGCCCCACCGGCAGCGGCCAGGACGAAGAGGGCAATCTCTACCTCACCCACGCCACCGCCAACTACGGCGGCCCGGTCGATCCCTACCAGAGCGAGCGCGGCGCGCTGTGGAAAGTGGTGGCCGCCGACAAGGTGCCGGAAGGCGCGGAGATCGCGCCCCTGCAGGCGCAGTGAAGGGTGATCTCAAATCTCTCATTCCCTGCCGCGCCGCCGCTTGGGGTCTTTCGCGGCCTCGTCTTCCCAGGTGAAATCATATTCATCCTCCGGCAGCAGGAAACCCTCCGGGCCGCGCCGTTCGTTGAGGTAGGCTTGCAGGATGACCACCGCCGCCAGTTGGTCCACCACCTCCCGCCGCGCGTGGCGGTCGGTGACGCCGGCGCGGGAGAGGCTGGCTTCCGCTTCCACCGAGGACAGGCGCTCGTCCGTCAACTCCACCGGCACCTCGTGCCGCAGTGCTTTGGACAGCTCCGAGGCGAATTTTTCCACCCGCGCCGCCGCCTCGCCATGCTCGCCGCTCATGCGCAGCGGCAGACCGATCACGATGCGCTCCACGCCGCGCTCCCGCACGATGCGGGCGATCTCCCGCAGCGGTTCCGCCGCCGCGTCCAGCGTGCGCATCGGGCTGGCCACGAGTTCCAACTCGTCGCTGATCGCCAGCCCGATGCGGGCCGTGCCGTGGTCGATGCCGAGGATGCGGCTCATTTTAAAGGGGCGGAGAAGTTAAAACCACGAATGAACACGAATAGACACGAATGATGAAACGGATTTACCGGAATAAAACGCGACCTCCACCGGACACGTCTCGTCCCCTTCCCCGGCTTGCAAAAATTCGTGTTTATTCGTGTCCATTCGCGGTTCCCCATCCCCCCAATGCGGCTAGCGCAGCCCCTGCGGCAGCGTTTCGACGAGTTTTTTGATGCTTTCCGCGTGGCTTTTGCTGGCGATCAGCACGGCGTCCGCCGTCTGCACCACGATCAAATCCTGCACGCCCAGCAGCGCCACATGCTGCGCCGTTTGGGAAAACACCAAGTTGTCCCGCGCCTCCATCCCGGACACCGCGCAGTTGTGGCAGTTGCCGGCTTGGTCTTTTTCCAGATAAACACCCACCGAGGTCCAGTTGCCCACGTCGTCCCAGTCGAAGGTCGCCTCGATGTTGAGCACATGGGAGGCGCGCTCCATCAGCGCGTAGTCGATGGACAGACGCGGCAGGCGGATGAACTGGTGCTGGATCGTCGCCGCCACATCGCGGGAGTTGCGCATCTCGGACACGAAATCCGCCAGCGCCGGGCAGTGCCGGCTCAGCTCGCTGAAGATGGCCGGGATGGTCCAGATGAACATGCCGGCGTTCCAACTGAAATTTCCCTGGCTGAGGAAAAACTCCGCCAGCTCCGGGTTCGGCTTCTCGCGGAAGCGCGCCACCTCGTACACCGGCAGCCCGCCCGCGCCGGCGATGGTCGTGGAGCGCCCGCGCTCCACGTAGCCGTAGCTCGGGCAGGGCCAGGTGGGTTTGATGCCGATCGTCACCAAACTGTTGCTGCCCTCCGCCGCGCGCATCGCCGTGTCCAGCACGCGCTGAAACTCCGCCATGTCCTGGATCAGATGATCCGCCGGCAGCACCATCATCGTCGCGTTCGGATTGCGCCGCACCACGAGGCCCACGGCCAGCGCGATGGCGGGCGCCGTGTCCCGTTTCTCCGGCTCCGCGACGATGTTTTCCGCCGGCAGATCCCGCGCGATGCCGCGCACCGCCGTCTCCTGCTGGCGGTTGGTCAGAATCAAGATGTTCTCCTTCGGCACCAATCCCTCCAGCCGCTCCAGCGTCAGTTCCAGCAGCGTCTTGCCGCCGAAAAGCTTCAGCAGTTGCTTCGGCAGCGAGTCACGGCTCACCGGCCAGAATCTTTGGCCGCTGCCGCCGGCAAGGATGAGCGCGTATCGATTGGATGGGTTCATGATGGAGGTGGCGCCTCTATAGAACGGATTCCGTGGAAATTCCACTTTTGGCTTGCGCAAGAAAGCGTATATTCAACGTCATGCCTGAGACGTCATCCGCCGCCAGCCGCTACGAAACCTACGCCACCCTCATCGCCCCCGCCGCCGCGGGGGTGGCTTTGGGCATGTTGTTTGGCCGCGACTTGGAGCGCAAAAGCTCCAATATCATCGCCCTCAGCCTGCTCGCCGCCTCCGCCGTCGTCGCCGCGCCGGTCGTCACCGACCTCATCCAGCGCGCCGCCAACCGCCCCGGCACCCGGCGCGGCAGCCGCCGCCGTTTGCAGGGCATCCGCAACGGCGCCCTGCCCGCCCCTGAGGCCGATGAATTTTTCGCCATCGACGACGACACCCTGCCGGCCTGAACCGCCATCGGCTGCCAAAAGCATCCCACGCTCGCATGATCGATCTCAACGGCCAAACCATCGCCCTGCTCAAAGGCGGCCCCGGCTCCGAACGCGCCGTCTCCCTCAAGACCGCCGAAAGCGTCGCCGAAGCCCTGCTCTCCCTCGGCGCGCGTGTCATCGAGATCGATGTCACCGGCCCGGACTTCGACGTGCCGCCGGGCGTCCTCATCGCCTTCAACACCATCCACGGCACCTTTGGCGAGGACGGCCAGCTCCAGGCCATTTGCGAGGCCCGCGGCATCCGCTACACCGGCGCCGGCGCCGAGCCCTCCCGCCTCACCTTTGACAAAGTCCTCACCAAGGAAAAATTCATCGCCGCCGGCGTCCCCACCCCGCGCTCACAGACGTTCAAACTGGATGGCAGCGACACCCTCGCGCTCGATTTCCCCATTGTCGTCAAACCCCCGCGCGAAGGCTCCAGCGTCGGCGTCCACATCGTCCGCACCGCGGAGGAATTCGCCGCCGCGCTGGAGGACGCCAAGCGCTTCGGGCCGGACACCCTGATCGAGGAATTCATCGAGGGCAAAGAACTCACCATCGGCATCCTCGGCGATCAAGTCCTGCCCATCATCCACATCGAGCCGGAGGAAGGCTTCTACGACCTCAACAACAAATACCCCTGGATGACCGGCGCCGGCAAGACGCACTACCACTGCCCCGCCCCGCTCGACGACGCCATCACCGCGCGCGTCCAAGCCGCCTCGTACGACGCCTTCCAAGCCGCCGGAGCGGAGGTCTATGGCCGTGTGGACTGCCTGCTGCGCGCCGACGGCAGCCCCTTCGTCCTGGAGATCAACCCCATCCCCGGCATGACCTCCAGCAGCCTCCTGCCCAAAGCCGCCCGCGCCGCCGGCATCGAGTTCCCGGAGCTTTGCCGCCGCATCATCGAGCTTTCCCTCGCCGCGCGTCCGTAGTGGAGCGACCGGCTCGGTCGCTCCCAGCTCCGCGCGGCGAGCCAGCGGCTCGCCCCACGTTTCCCGGCAAACTTTGCCCCCGTGGTTGCGTTCATTGCTGCGCGCTTTAGGCTCCGCGTCTCCCCCCAATACTCCCGCCATGTCCGCTCCCAAACTCACCACCACGCAGTGGCTCATCTGCTTCATCGCTTCCATCGGCTTCGCCTTTGACATTTACGAGCTGCTCATGCTGCCGCTCATCGTCAAACCGGCGCTGGCCTCGCTGGGCGGCCTCGGGCCGGACGGAGTGCCGCTGCTGCTGCCGGGCTCCCCGGAGTTCACCCAATGGGCGCGCATGTTGTTCTTCATCCCGGCCATCGCCGGCGGTGTCTTCGGCCTGCTCGGCGGTTATTTGACGGACCGCCTGGGCCGCCGCCGGGTGCTGACCTTCAGCATCCTGCTCTATGCGTTCGCAGCCTGCGCCGCCGGTTTTTCCACCAATCTCTGGCAGTTGCTTTTCTTCCGCTGCCTCGTCTTCATCGGCGTCTGCGTCGAGTTCGTGGCGGCGGTGGCCTGGCTGGCGGAGCTGTTCAAGGACAACGTGCAGCGGGAAAAAGTGCTCGGCTACACCCAGGCCTTTTCCTCCGTGGGCGGCCTGCTGGTGGCGGCGGCGAACGTGCTGGCGGCGAAGTGGGCGCTGGACCTGCCCGCCATCCACGGCAATCATGAGGCTTGGCGCTACACGCTGATCTCCGGCGTCATCCCGGCGCTGCCGCTCATCCTCATCCGCCCCTTCCTGCCGGAGTCGCCGGAATGGGCGCGCAAAAAAGCCTCGGGCACGCTCAAGCGCGCCAGCCTGCGCGAGCTTTTCGCGCCGGAACTGATCCGCACCACGGTGCTCACCACGCTGGTCTTCGCCGCCAGTTACGGCATCGCCTTTGGCGCCATCCAGCAGCTCCCGCAGATTCTCGGCGCGCAGGCGCTCAACACCCCGGCCGAAGCCGGCCACGCCGCCATGATCGCCACCGCCAAAGCCGCCGTCGGTCAGGCCGCGCAGGAAGCCGCCGCCGAGGGCAAGCCGGAGATCCCCGCCGGCAAGAAACGCCAAATCGGCGGCAACGCCAGCGACGCCGCCGTGGCCAAGATCACCTTCTGGCAGGAGATCGGCGGCATGATGGGCCGCCTCGCCCTCGCCATCCTCACCGTCATCATTGTCAGCCGCCGCGCTCTGTTCCGCGTCTTCCAAATCCCATCGCTGTTTTTTGTGCCGCTGCTGTTCTGGTGGATCTCCGGTCAGCTTGGCAATCCCGACAGCCTCGGTTTGATCAAGATCGGCATTTTCATCGCCGGATTCCTCGTCGTGGGACAGTTCAGTTTTTGGGGGAATTACATCCCGCTGGTCTTCCCCATGCATCTGCGCGGCACGGGTGAAAGCTTCGCCGCCAACATCGGCGGCCGCGTCCTCGGCACCGCCGCCGCCTGGATCACGCTGACCCTGGCCGCCTCGGACAAACCCGACCCCGCCCGCATCGCCATCGTCGGCGCCTGCGTCGCCGGCGGCTACGCCCTCATCGGCGCGATTTTGACCCAGTTCCTGCCGGAGCCGAAGCCGGAGGATCAGGCGCATTGAATTTGAAAACCGCTAATCCTAAAAGCGGGGTTGATGGTTGAAAGTTGATGGTTGATAGACTGAAAATGAGCGACTTGTGCCGCGTTAGTGACTCACTCTCCGGGTAAGTGGTGCTTTCGGCGTAGGCCGCTGGTTTTGGACTATCAACACTCAACTACCAACCATCAACTCGGTTTTTAGGCTAATAGACGCGAATAAAAAGAGCTTCTCCATGATTCGCGTTCATTCGCGGTTCACTCCCCTCCCATGATTCTCGACACCCTCGACCAAGCCGCCCGTTACGAAGCCCTGCACGCGCGTTTTGCCGCCGCCTTCGCCTTTCTCCGCACGGTGGACGGCACCCAAGCGCTTGGCCGGCATGAAATTGATGGCGACAACGTCTTCGCGCTCGTGCAGCGGTATGACACGAAGCCCGCGGAGAACGCCTTGTTCGAGGCGCACCGCCGCTACATCGACGTGCAATTCATCCACAGCGGGCGCGAGACCATCCTGTGGGCGCCGCTGGCGGCGATGCAGGAGCAAACGCTGGCCCACGACGCGGACAAGGACGCCGCGCTCTGGAAGCTGACGCCGGATGCCACGCCGCTGCGCCTCAACGCCGGGCATTTCGTCATTTTCTTCCCGCAAGACGCCCACGCGCCGTGCCTGGAGTGGGAGACGCCGGAGGAGGTTTTCAAAGTGGTGGTGAAGGTGGCGGTGGAATGATGCCTCGAGTGGCTGCGCCATCCAAAAGGGGTTGCAGGCGAGGGCGCCTGCGCTCCGTATCCAAGACGCTCCCGCGCCGCGCTGCGGTGCGTAGAAAAAGCTTGGCCCAGCGGCGGCAGTATGGTTAAGTCGGGTGGCATTTTATTGCCTATTCATTATGAACACCGGTCTTCTCATCCGTGCTTGTCTGCTGGGTCTCGTGGTGCTGGTCCTGATGGCCGTGTGGCATTTCGTCAAAGAGGCTGACGAGGGCGTGCAGTTGATCTTTTTCATCGCCATCGGCGTGGGCGGCGGCTTGTGGGCGATCAAGTTCCTCATCCCCTGGCTCGGTGACACGATCGGCACCTTTTTCTATTCCTCCGGCGAGGAAATCCAAATGGACGACGCCATGAAAGCCGCCGCCAAGGTGGCGCAAGGGGATTACGAGGGCGCCATCGAGGAGTATGAAAAACTGGCCAAGGCCCATCCCGAAGATCCGCATCCGGTGGCGGAGATCGCCAAAATCCACAGCGACCGCTTCCACGACCACCCCACCGCCATCGAGGTGCTGAGCCGCCATTTGCAAAACCGCGAGTGGCCGGTGGACGACGCCGCCTTCCTCATGTTCCGCATCGCGGAAATCCACTCCGACAAACTGCACGACTACGACGCCGCGCACAGCATGCTGGAGGAGGTCATCACCAACTTCCCCAACACCCGCCACAGCGCCAACGCGCACCACCGCATCAACGAGGTGGATCAGGCGAAGTTCAAACAAGTGATGGAGCAGCGGCTCAAGAGCGGTGGCGCGGCTTGAGCGGGCGGTGCTGGTGTTGGAGTCAAGCCTTTAGGCGATCATTAAAACGGGTGGCCGGGGCATGAGCATCAGCATCGGGTGGCGGCGGCAGCCTTTGTTTTTCAGCGCGCTGGCCGCCGTGGCGGGCATCCTGGCGGCGGAGTTCCGGCCGCTGGCGGCGGCATCGGCGGCGGATTGGCTCAGCCTCGGGTTGCTGGCGCTGGCCGCGTGGCTCGCGCCGTTTTGCCGGAACCTGCCGCGCGCGCCCTTCGCGCTGGCGCTGATCTTTTGCCTCTTTGGCGGCCTGCACCAACGACGGCTGGCGGACACTTACGGGCATCCGCTGCTTCATTATCTGGAGCAAACGACGACACCGGAAACCGGCGTGGAAGCGGAGGTCAGGGGCCGCGTGCTGCGCGTCTGGGTGAAACCGGGCGAGCGCACCCGCTGCGATCTGCTGGTGTCTTCCGTCCGGTTGACGAAGGAATCCCGTGCCTGGAACGAACCCTGCCGGTTGCGGGTCTTTTTGCCGAAGGGACACGATCCGGCCATCGCGGACGAATGCGTGCTGCTCGGCATGTTGCGACCCCTCCAACAGGCGGCGAACGAGGGAGAGTTCGCCGGGCGTGACTTCGCCTTGCGCAGCGGCGCGGTGGCGAATTTGCAAATCACCCGCGTCACCCCGCTGGAAAGTTCCCGGTGGCGGTCCATCCCGCGCCGGCTGCGGGATGCCGCCGACCGCTGCCGGACGCATATCCAGCAAAAGCTCGCCCTCGGGCTGGAGCACCGGCCGGATGAGCTGACCGTCATCCAGGCGATGGCGCTGGGCGCGTCCGAGGATACGGACCCGCGCATTGAGGAACCGTTCCGGCGCAGCGGCACGCTGCATGTGTTCGCCGTCAGCGGCCTGCACGTCGGGCTGATAAGCGTCATCCTGCGCTGGATGCTGCGGCCCTTGCGGCTGCGGCGTCCCTGGCTGGTGGCGGCGCTGGTGCCGCTGGTCTTTGCCTATGCCTTCGTCACCGGCTGGCGGCCCTCGGCGGCGCGCGCCGCCATCATGGTCGCCATCCTGCTGGCGGCGACGCTGGCGCAGCGCCGCCCGGCCCTGCTCAACAGCCTGGGCGTGGCCGCGCTGCTGCTGCTGGGCTGGGACACGCACCAGTTTTTTCAAGCGGGCTTTCAGCTTTCCTTCGGCGTGCTGATCGCCATCGCGCTGCTGGCGGGACTGTTCGCCAAACAGCTCAAACCTTGGGCGGAACTCGACCCCTTTCTGCCGCCGGCATTGGCCACGTCGGCGCAGCAGGCGGGCGCGGGCACGCGGCGTTTCCTGGCAGGATTGGCCTGCGTCTCCGGCGCGGCTTGGCTGGGCAGCCTGCCGCTCATGTGGTTTCATTTTTACACCGTCACCCCCATCGGGTTGTTGGCAAACTGCCTGCTCGTGCCGCTGGCGGGCGTCTGCCTCGGCTTGGTCTGCGCCAGCATGAGCGCCGGCCTGCTGCCCCTGGCCGGCTGCTGGCTGCAAAGCCTCATCAACCAACTCAACGGCTGCTGCGCCTGGCTCATGATCGCCAGCGCGGGCGGCTTTGCCGGCGTGCCCGGCGGCAACCTTCATGTGCCGCCGCCCGCGCGCTGGTTCGGGCAGCCAACGGCGGAGTTGCGCATCCTCGCGCTGCCCTTCGGCGGCGAGGCCGCGCTGTTGCGCTTGGAGAACCGTTTCTGGATGCTGGACTGCGGCAGCGCGGACGACTTTGGCCGTACGCTCCTGCCCGTGCTGCGCCGGAGTGGCGCGAACCGCATCGAAGGGCTTTTCCTCAGCCACGGCGACACCGCGCATATCGGCGGGGCGGAGTCGCTGCTCCGCACCATGCCCGTGACCGCGCTCTATCATCCGGCCCATGAACCCTGGCGGCTCGACAGCCGCGCCACCCACATGCGCCGCCTGCTGGAGGGGGAGGGCCGCTTTGGAAAAGCGGGGCGCTTTCCGCTCGGCCAAGGCGATGCCGTCTCCCTCGGCAACACCGGCGCCCTGCGCCCGGCCCGGCTCACCGCGCTTTATCCCGGCCCCAAGGACACCCACAATCTGGCGGATGATCGCGGCCTCGTGGCCTTGATCGAACTGGGCGCGCTGCGCATCCTCTGGGCCGCCGACGCCGGTTTCGTCACGGAGACCGCCCTGCTGGAAAGAAAGGAAAACCTGCACTGCGACGTGCTGGTGCGCGGCGCGCATGGCAGCGACTACCACGGCGCCCAAGCCTTCCTGGAAGCCGCCGCGCCCCGCCTCATCATCAACACCGCGCCGGAAAACCTGCCCAACGTCAAACCCCCCATCGCCGTCCGCGCCCACGCCGCCCGCCACGGCATCCCGCTGCTCTTCCTCTCCGAGCACGGCGGCGTGACGATTCAGCTCCAAGACGAGCAAGCCGCCGAATGCACGGTGGAAACTTTCAAAACCGGCGAGCGGCATGTGCTGCCGCTGGCAGGGGTGGCGCGGGAGTGAAAGACCATGAGGCCGCCAGTTTGCGGGTGTCCGGTCAAAGCGAGTATGGGATTCTTACCCTCGGATCATCCCTGCCAAAGTCTTTCGTGTTACGGGTGACGAGGATGCATCCTTCGCAATCGGCGGATGCCAAGACAATGGCATCAGGCAATTTGAGTCTGAGCGATCTTCTCTCAGCTACCGCTTTTTTGGCAACCTCCAAGGAAAGATCCACCCGCGTCATGGATTGGAACAACGCATCGGCGGCTTCACGATCCGCATCCGACTCCGCGCCGCACATGATCTCCATCCACGACACCACGGAATAGAGAATTTGATCATACCGGCTCAACTCGATTGCGGCCTCCGGGATGCCTTGGAGGTAATCGATGAGCACGTCGCTATCCATCAACGCCTTCATGATTTCCATTCCCGGCGCAGCTTCTGAACGAACGCCCGGCTGTCCAGCTTCTTCCGTTTCCAGGCGCCGAATGCTTTTTCTCTGCCCGTGACCTTTTGCTTGGCCAGCATGTCTGCCAGCGCCCTTCTGACCGCCTCGGCCCTGGAAATACCCTGGGTCTTGCAAAGATCCTTCAAGGCATCCACTTGCTCGTCGGGAAGATCCACAATCGTTCTCATGATGACGTTATCATGCATCAGTTAAAGTGAAAATCAAGGCCCGATGGAATCATTCCGCTCTCCCGTGCCACGCCGCCGCTTTGGGCCGCTGGAGTTTGTTCCAGCTTCCCCCAAGGCGACTCGCTGCCGTGAAGTTTCGATCTTGCCGGACCTCCTTGCCCCTGATACCATTCCTTCACAAACAGACGCTCATGACAACCCGGTTCACTTACTGGAAGGAGGCTGACGGGAAATACCTTGGCTTCCTCAACGATTGTCCAGACCACTGGACGCAAGGGGAGGATTTGGATGATCTCAAGGCGCATCTCCGTGATCTCCATGAGTTGTTCTCTTCCGAAGGCCCATGAAAATAGCCCACTGCCAGTTCGAGCCTTGGTGTGGCGACTTCGACCACAACCTGCGGCGGTTTGAGGAGGGTCTGCGGCGCGCTGACGCGGCGGGCGCGCGCATCGTGTCTTTCCCGGAGTGCTTTTTCACCGGCTATCCCGACACGGAGGACTTGGCGCGGCGCGATGCCTTCGCGGCGGATTCGGAGTCGATGGCGCGGGTGCTGGACGTGACGAGCCGTTACGACGCGCTGGCCATCGCGGGTTTCAACGAAGCGCGCGGCACGGACCTCTTCAACATCTTCAACACGGCGCTGGTGGCGCATCGCGGCCATTTGCTCGGGCTTTACAGCAAGTGTTCGGCCTACCAGAAGTTTCACCGGCAGGGCCGCGACTTCCCGGTGTGGGAGCACGAGGGGATCACCTTTGGCGTGCTCATCTGCTCGGACGGCGGCTACATCGAGCCGGCCCGCATCCTGGCGCTCAAGGGCGCGCGCGTCATCTTCGCCCCGCATTTCAATCACATCCGGCCCGAGGGGCTGATCCGCCACTTCATGAAGGTGCGCGCCGACCACGCGGCGCGGGCGATTGAGAACCGCGTCTATTTCGTGCGCGGCAACAACGTGGTGCTGGACCCCGCGAAAAGCGGCATCAGCAGGGTGGAAGGCGTCGGCTACGGCGACAGCTACATCATGGACCCGGACGGCGAAATCCTGGCGCGCAGCCGCCGCCACGCGGAGGATTTCATCACCGCGGAAATCGATCCCGAAGTCATCGCGGGCCTGCAGAATGAACGCGACAAGTCCGCTTGGAGCTGGCGGGAGTTTTCGCCGCTCGTCGAGCAGGCGCTTGCCGCCAAGGCGGGGGTGTGAGCATCATGGCTTGGAAAGGAGTTCGTTGACCCCTTCGACAATGCGCTGCAGCTCCTCCAGATGGCATGAGGCAATTTTGGAGGAAAGCCGTTTCGTGGACAAGGTTCTGATCTGCGAAATCTTGGCCCATGTCCTCTTTGGCAGAGATGTCTTCCGCAATTCCAGCGCCAGCGGATACCCCGCGCGCTGTTCGACGCTGGTAAGCGCCACGGCAATTACGGTCCCTGACCGGTCATTGAATACAGCGCGGCTCAATATCAAAACAGGCCGTCGTCCTCCCTGTTCGTGTCCGACGACCGGTTCGAGATCAGCCCAGTATATGTCACCTCTCAGTATGCCGGCCATTCGGTCAAATCCGTAGAGAGACCGAAATCGGCCATCGCTTGTTCTTCATTGAGATTCAGTTTGGCGCATTCTGCCGCCAGGAGATCATCATCGAAACGCAGCAGTTGCTCGGCAACCGCGGTCTGGAAGACCTCGCTGCGGCTGCGAAACTGTTTGGCCTCGACCAGCGAATCGATGCGCTTCAACACCGAAGGGTCGATGGAAATGGCTATTTTGGCCGCAGTCATACGGATATAAATACCGCGTCCGAAGATCGAATCAAGCGTGTCGTCTCCTGGCCCGAACCCCGCCTCACCGCGCCCGCGTGATCGCCACGCTCCAGACACCGGCGGCGTCTTGGGTGAAGACGAACTCGTATTCCTGGCCGACCACCAGCGGCCTGCCGTCGCCGGTTTTGAGCAATGCGCCCTCGGTGGCCAGGGCGATGTTCTCCGGCCCGCCCGCCTGGAGCGACGCCGCGCCTTCCGGCACGGGGGCGGTGGGGACGAGCAGGGCGTATTGCGCCGCCTGCTGCGTCAGCGGTACGGTCTGCCACAGGTTGCGGGCCACGCGCTGCGTGTAGCCGTCGAAACGCGCGCGCACGGCGCCTGATCTCTGCGCGGCGGCAGGAGCGGTGGCGACAGCGTCTGGAGCGGACGGTTGCGGCGTCTCTTCGATGGTAAGCGGGCCGGGCGCTTTTTCGACCGCCGGCGGCGGCGCGGCGGCGGCGGGGGTTTCCTCCGTTTTTTCCTTGGAGCAACCCGCCAGAGCGAGCGCTGCCGCCAACCAAGTCCATTTCCAATTTAAAGCCATTTTTTGAGTCATTTCGCGCACAATATCAGAGACCACGGTGGGAACTCAATCACTCAAAATCAATAACGCGGTTTTTTGTCGGCGCGAATCCGGGTTGGACCGGGCGCGTGTTGGTGTATCTTGGCCGCCCCCGCCACCATGAGCACCGCCACCGCCCCTCTTCCCGTCATGCCGGATTCCCACGGTCATTTTGGCCGCTTCGGAGGCATGTTCGTGCCGGAGACCCTGATGGCGGCGCTCACCGATCTCGCGGACGAATACGACCGCGCCCGGCAGGATCCGGCCTTCCAGGCGGAACTGGACCGCCTCCTCCGCGACTACGTCGGGCGGCCCACGCCGCTGTATTTTGCCGAACGCTGGACGGAAAAACTCGGCGGCGCCAAAGTCTATCTCAAGCGCGAGGACCTGCTCCACACCGGCGCGCACAAGATCAACAACGCCCTCGGCCAGGCGCTGCTCGCCCTCCGCCTCGGCAAAAAGCGCGTCATCGCCGAGACCGGCGCCGGCCAGCACGGCGTGGCCACCGCCACCGTGTGCGCGCGTTTCGGCCTGGAATGCGTGATCTACATGGGCCAAGTGGACATGGAACGGCAGGCGCTCAATGTGGCGCGCATGCGCTTTCTCGGCGCCAAGGTCGTCGCCGTCACCGCCGGCCAGGCCACCCTCAAGGAAGCCGTCAACGAAGCCATGCGCGACTGGGTCACCAACGTCACCACCACGCACTACATCCTCGGCTCCGCGCTCGGCTCGCATCCGTTCCCCATGATGGTGCGCGACTTCCACCGCGTCATCGGGCTGGAGGCGCGCCAGCAGATTTTGGAGCGCGAGGGGCGGCTGCCGGACCTGCTCGTCGCCTGCGTCGGCGGCGGCAGCAACGCCATCGGCCTGTTCCATCCCTTCCTCGGCGACCCCGGCGTGCGCATGATCGGCGTCGAAGCCGGTGGCGAGGGCATCCTGCCGGAAAAACACGCCGCGCGCTTCCAGGGCGGACGTCTCGGCGTGTTGCAGGGCACCAAAACCTGGCTGCTGGCCAATGCCGACGGCCAAATCGAGCTAACCCACTCCGTCAGCGCCGGCCTCGACTACGCCGCCGTCGGCCCGGAGCACGCCTGGCTGCACGAGCAGGGCCGCGTCGAGTACACCTACGCCACCGACGCCGAAGCGCTGGACGCCTTCCAGGAACTCAGCCGCGTGGAGGGCATCATCCCCGCGCTGGAGAGCAGCCACGCCATCGCCCACGTCAAAAAAATCGCGCCCGCGCTGTCACCGGACCAAATCATCCTCGTCAACCTCTCCGGCCGCGGCGACAAAGACGTGGCCCAGGCCGCGCGCATGGTGTTCGGGGAGGATATCTTGAAGTTTTGAGGAGTGGGACCGGCATCCTGCCTGAAGTAGCATAGGCTTTCAGCCTGTGACGAGTGAACCGGGTATTTTCGACCATCGCCATCATCTGCAAGAACCCCGGCGCGCAAGCGTTTGCCTCGCCTGCCCATGACTCATCCGCATTCGATTGCTCCCGCTCTGTTCCGTTTCGCCCTGCCGTTTGCCTTTGCCGGCCTGCTCGCCGCCGCGCCGGAGGATGAGCAATACGTGCTGGGGCCGGATTCGCTGCCGAAGGCGGGCGTGCCGGCGGGCGAGGTACGGCAGATGCCGGCCTGGACGGACTCGAAAATCTTTCCCGGCACCACGCGCGATTGGTGGCTTTACATCCCGGCGCAATACAAGGCGGATTCGCCGGCCAATGTGATGATCTTTTGCGACGGCGGCGGCTTCGTCAAAGCGGACGGCAACTTCCGCGTGCCGGTCGTTTTCGACAACCTCATCGCCGCCGGAGAAATGCCGGTCACGATCGGCATCTTCATCAATCCCGGCGTCTTTCCCGCCGCCGATCCGAAGGCCAAGCCGCGCAGCAACCGCAGCTTTGAGTACGATTCCCTCGGCGATCTCTACGCGCGTTTTCTCATCGAGGAAATCCTGCCGGCGGTGAAAAAAGACTACAACCTCACCGACGACCCCGATGGCCGTGCCCTCTGCGGCAACAGCAGCGGCGGCATCTGCGCCTTCACCGCCGCCTGGGAACGGCCGGACGCCTTCCGCAAGGTGGTCAGTCACATCGGCTCCTTCACCAACATCCGCGGCGGTTACGTCTATCCTGCGCTGATCCGCAAGACCGAGAAAAAACCGCTCAAGGTCTTCCTCGAAGACGGCGAGAACGACCTCGACAATCAGTTCGGCAACTGGCCGCTCGCCAATCAGGACATGGCCGCGGCGTTGCGCTTCGCCGGTTACGAGCACAAGTTCGTGATGGGCAAGGGCACGCATAACACCCGGCACGCGGGATCCATTTTCCCGGATACGCTGCGCTGGATTTGGGCGAAGTGATTCGTGTGGTGAAGTTCGTTTTTGACAGGATTAACAAGATTTTCAGGATGAACAGGATTTGTATTGGAGGATTGATGGCTGGCTGGCTGGTCTTGACTGCGTTCGCGCAGGCGCAGGACACGGCGCTGGGGGAATTCGTCATTGAGAACGAGCCGTGGCAGGAGGCGGTGGCGGGGTTTGTGTTCACCGACGGCCTTTGCGTGGATGCGGCGGGGCATTTGTTCTTCACCGACGTGCGCGAAGGCAAGGGCATCTACAAGCTCGACGCCAAGACCGGCAAGACCAGCCTCGCGCTGGACGACCTGCCCGGCATCAGCGGTTTGCAGATCGGGCCCGACGGCCGTTTTTACGCCTGCCAAAATCGCGAGCAGCGCGTCATCGCTGCCACTCCAGACGGGGAGGTGGAAGTCCTCGCCAGCGGCGTCAAATGCAACGACCTCGTCGTCACCAAGAAGGGATTCGTCTATTTCACCGAGACGCCGACGCAGTCCATCCACGTCATCACGCCGGACAAGCAGCACCGCGTCGCCGATCAAGGCAAGGTCACGCGTCCGAACGGCATCACCGTCTCGCCCGACGAACAAACCCTCGTCGTCTCCGACCACGGCGGCGTCCACGTCTGGGCTTGGCAGATCCAGGACGACGGCGCCCTGACCGCCGGCGCGCCGTTCATGACGATGCGTCTCGCCACCGGCAAGGAAACCTCCCTGGGCGACGGCGCCACCACCGAGGCCAACGGTCGCTTCTTGGTGACCACCGAGACCGGCGTGCAAATCTTCGATCCGGCGGGCCGCCTCGCCGGCATCCTCGACAAACCTTATCCCGGAGCCAAGATCGTCAGCGTCGAGTTCGCCGGTCCCGGACATGATGTTTTGTTCGTCGCCGCCGGGGACAAGATCTATTCCCGCCGGCTCAAGACGCCGGGGTATTTTCGTTGAGAGTAGGACGGGCATCCTGCCGGTCACCAGTGATTCAGGCATTCTGCCTGAATCCACGGATTCAACAAACAAAGCCGGCGGGTGAAGGCACCCGCACTCCGTTGGCGTTGTGTGGGCGCTGGCAAAGCGCCCCTCCTTGAAAAGCCTCCCCGTTTTCCAAGTTGCCTGCGCAGGAGGCCGCTTCTAGTTTACGCGCTTTCATGACGCCTTCCGATGCCTCACCCGCTTCCGCCGCCAACGGCGACTCTTGGGAGGCGCTGCTGGGCCGGTTTTTGCTGGCCGAGGAACAAGTGGAGGCGATCCGGCTCAACCCCGGCGAGAAGCGGGTGACGATGGCCACTCTGGGCCAAGTGGATGCGGAGGCGCTGCAACGGCGGCTGGCGGAGGTGCTGCGCGAGCTGGATGAAATCTGGCTGCATGACGGCGCGCTCCCTTCCACCGGCGGCCAGCCCGCGCCGTTGCAACTGCGGCGGGAAGGCGGCGACCTGCTGCTGGCCAAACCCACCACGCCCACCGCATCGCGTTTTTGGAGATGGCGGGATTTCGACTGGCCGGAGCCGGAGGAGATCGAGGCGCACAGCCGCGCGGAATGGCAGGCGCTGGCGGTGCAGGCGGCGCTGTGCGGTGTGGCGCTGGCGGCGGGTTTTATTTTGGAAAAAACCGGCGCAGCGCCGCACGCTGTTGTCATCGGGTGTTATATCGTATCGCTGATCGCCGGCGGCTGGGACGCGGCGAAGGATGCTTGGGAGAAGCTCCAGGAGCGCAACATCGACGTGCATTTTCTCATGCTGACGGTGGCGGCGGGTGCCGTGGCCATCGGCGCGTGGGAGGAGGGCGCGGTGCTGCTCTTTTTGTTCTCCACCTCCGGGGCGCTGGAGCATTTCGTGATGCACCGCACGCACCGGGAGATCAACGCGCTGACCCGCTCCGCGCCGAAGCAGGCGCATGTGCTGCTGCCGGGCGGCGGCTCGGAGGAGCGCAACGTCAACGCGCTGCGCGCGGACGATGTCATCGAGGTGCGCCCGGATGAGCTTTTCCCGGTGGACGCGGAGGTGCTGGCGGGCTGCACGGCGGCGGACGAGTCCACGCTCACCGGGGAATCCGCGCCGGTGGACAAGGAAATCGGCGCGGAAGTGTTCGGCGGCACGCTCAATCTCTGGGGCCGGGTGGAGGCGCGCGTGACGCGGCCCGCGCGGGACAGCGCGCTGCAAAAAATCATCGCCCTCATCCACACGGCGCAGCATTTGAAAGCGCCGAGCCAGCGCTTCACCGACAAGTTCGGCACGCGCTACACCGAGGTGGTGCTGTCCACCGTGATCGTGATGTTCTTCGTCTGGTGGCTGGTGTTCGGCATCCCCGCGTTCCAGGCGCCGGCGGGTGAAAAATCGTCCTTTTACCGCGCCATGACGCTGCTGGTGGTGATGAGCCCGTGCGCGCTGGTGCTCTCCATCCCCTCGGCCATCCTCGCCGCCATCGCCTGGGGCGCGCGGCGCGGCATCCTCTTCCGCGGCGGCGCGGCCATCGAGAAACTGGCGGAGGTGGACGTCGTGGCGATGGACAAAACCGGCACACTGACCGCAGGCGAGCCGCGGGTGGAGCGGGTGGAGAGCTTCCCGCCGGGGCGGGAGGACGAGGTGCTGCGCATCGCCGTGAACCTGGAGGCCGGGTCAAATCATCCGGTGGCGCGCGCCATCACGCGCCACGGCAAGGCCGCGGGCATCGAGCCGGCGACGGTGGAGGGTTTCCAATCCATCACCGGCCAGGGCCTGCGCGGGCGCACCGCCGGCGGCGTGGGTTACGTCGGACGCCGGGAACTGGTGGAGGGCGGCGCGATGGCGGGCTGGCTCAAGGACGTGCCGGACGCGCCGGTGGGTTATTCCGAAGTCTGGCTGGTGCATGAGCAGCTCGTCGGCCGCATCCTGCTGCGCGATGAAATCCGCGAGGGCAGCCGCGTGGTGCTGGAGAGCCTGGCGCGCGACCAAGTGCGCACCATCATGCTGACCGGCGACCGCCGCGCCGCCGCCGCCGAGGTGGGCCGGAAGCTCGGCATCGCCGAAGTGCGCGCCGGCCTGCGGCCCGAGGACAAGGTGGCCATCATCCGCGAGCTGACCCAGGCCGGGCACAAGGTGGCGATGGTGGGAGACGGCGTCAATGACGCGCCCAGCCTCGCCGCCGCCTACGTCTCGGTGGCGATGGGCGCGCGCGGCAGCGACGCGGCGTTGGAGCAGAGCGACGTGGTGCTGATGCAGGATCGCATCGAGAAACTGCTTTCCGCGCGCCAGATCAGCGAGCAGGCGCGGCGTGTCATCCGGCAAAATCTGACCATCTCGCTCGGCTCGGTCATCATCATGGCGGTGGCCTCGCTGTTCGGCATCGTGCCGCTGACGCTCGGCGTGCTGACGCACGAAGGCAGCACCGTCGTCGTCTGCCTCAACAGCCTGCGCCTGCTGTTCGCGCAATCAAGGAGCGGCGCTTTGTAAGCGCCATTCAGCTTTGCAAGCACCCAACGCTCGCAAGACTCCAGCAAGTCCCGCTCCGTGGCGCGAGCCGCTGGCTCGCCGCCATCCACTTACACACCCCGCGCCTCCAATTCCCGCATCGCCTCCAGAATGAGCGCGCCGTCCATCTCATGCACCTCCACCTTGCGCCCGATCTCCGGCACCAAGGTGACGGTCAACTCGCCGCCCAGATGCTCGCGAAATTCCTCCAACCCCTCCAAAATCAACGGCTCCCCGGACTCCCCGCGCTCCAGCAGGTAGGGCGAGAAGGTGGCGAAGCCGATGCGCTCGATGAGGTCCAGCGCCCGCCGCGCCTCCTCCGCGCGCATGAGGCCTTTTTTCACGGAGTAGGTGATGTCCACCGCCATGCCGATGGCCACCGCCTCGCCGTGGGAGACGGCGAAACCGGAGATCTGCTCCAACTTGTGCGCCGCCCAGTGGCCGAAGTCCAAAGGCCGCGCGGAGCCGAGTTCAAAAGGATCGCCGCCGGTGGCGATGTGCTCGATATGCAGCTCCGCGCTGCGCCGCACCACCCGCTCGATCGCCTCCTGCTCCAGCCGCGCCAGCGCGTCCGCCATGCCTTCGATGCGGGCAAAGAACGCGGCATCGCGGATCATCGCCACCTTGATGGCCTCGATCAAACCGTTGCGCCGCTCCCGCTCCGGCAACGTCTCCAGGAAAGCGAAGTCGTTCACCACCGCAAACGGCACCGCGAAGCAGCCCACCCAGTTTTTTTTGCCGAAGAAATTGACGCCGTTTTTGACGCCCACACCGCCGTCGCCCTGGGAGAGTGTGGTCGTCGGCAGCCGTACATGGCGGATGCCGCGGTGCGCGGTGGAGGCGGCGAAGCAGACAAGGTCCAGCACCGCGCCGCCGCCCACCACCAGCACGTAGGAGTGCCGGTCCAGCAGCGCGTCATGGATGGCGCGCCAGCAGCGCTCCACCAGGGAGAAATCGTTTTTGCAGGGCTCGCCGCCCGGGATCAAGACCGGCGGCGCCGCCAGCTCCCAGACCTCCCGGTGCGCCTCCGCGCAGGCCTCGATGTCCGCCAGCAGCGCGGGGCGGGCCGCCGCCACCTGCACGTCCACGAACACCAGCAGGCGCGGCTTTTTCGGCCCGGCCCCGGCCAAAAGATCACGCAGCACCGGGTTGCCGGGCTCGAACACGCTGCGTGTGAACAGGACACGATGGGTGTGGGCGAGCTGGATGGTGTGTTCGGACATTGGCAATGTGATACGTCCCCTGTCAGTGCCGCGTACGGGGCGTTTGTTCAACGGGAAAGGGCAAACGCCGCGCGAGGCCCGGCTTTTTCAGCCGAATCCCGGCGCCGCCAGGACTTGCGCATGAGCAAAGGCGCAAAGAAACGGCATCATCGTCCTCCTACTCGTCCTCCTACTCGTCCTCCTACTCGTCCTCGTCCTCGTCCTCGACCGAGTATCGAGGACGAGTAGGAGGACGAGGACGATTTACGGGGCTTGCATACCCATACATCCCGGTTGCCAGCCGCGCGCGCGTGGCTTTGCTGCGCGGATGCAACCCAACCCTGCGTTTTTCGCGGCCTTCCTGGCTGCCGTGTCTTTTTTGAACCCCTTGACCGCCCAGGAGCCGCGCAGCGTCAGCGGCATCTATCCCGCGCTGGCCATGTTCAACGACGAGGGCGAGTGCGGCACGGGCGCAGTCGTCCCATGGGCGGACCGGCTCTGGGTCATCACTTACGGGCCGCATCTGCCGTTCGGATCGAGCGACAAGCTCTACGAGATCACGCCGGACCTGCGCCAGATCGTGCGGCCCGAAAGCGTGGGCGGCACTCATGCCAACCGCATGATCCATCGCGAATCCCGGCAGCTTTTCATCGGATCGTATGCGATCGACGCAGAACGCAACGTGCGCGTGATCCCGCCGCAACACATGCCGGGCCGCTTGACCGGCAACGCGCGCCATCTCACCGATCCGGTTGGCAAAGTCTATTTCGCCACAATGGAGGAAGGCCTCTACGAAGTGGACGTGAAGACGCTGGAGGTCACCGGCTTGATCCGCGATGGCAACACACCCAAGCCGGGCTTCAGCCAGGAGCAGCGCCCAGCCACGCTCGACTCGCAACTGCCCGGCTACCACGGCAAAGGACTGTACTCGAGCCAAGGCCGCTTGATCTACGCCAACAACGGCGACCGCGATCCGCGCGTGAAAACCGATCCCACCACACCGAGCGGCGCGCTCGGCGAATGGCGCGCACCGGGACAAGATTGGCAGCTCGTGCGGCGCAACCAGTTCACCGAAGTGACCGGCCCCGGCGGCATCGAGGGCAGCGACCCCGGCGCGCCGGTGTGGAGCATCGGCTGGGACGCGAAGTCGCTCATCCTCATGCTGCTCGATGGCGGCCAGTGGAGCGCGTTTCGCCTGCCGAAAGTGAGCCACAGCTACGACGGCGCGCACGGTTGGAACACCGAGTGGCCGCGCATCCGCGACATCGGCGAGGACGATTTGCTCATGACCATGCACGGCGCGTTTTGGAAGTTCCCGCGCGCCTTCTCCGCCGCAAATCCAAACGGCATCCGCGTGCGCAGCGCCTACTTGAAGGTCATCGGTGATTTCTGCCGCTGGGAGGATCGCCTCGTGTTCGGCTGCGACGACTCGGCGCGGTCGGAGTTCCTCAACAAGCGCAAGGTGAAAGGCGGCATTGACAGCGTGGGCCAGTCGCAGTCGAACCTCTGGTTCACCAGTCCGGACACGCCCGGCAAACTCGGCCCCGCGCACGCCGGCGGCGCGGTGTGGCTGCATGACGCCGTGAAGGCGGGCGAGACGGCGGAGCCGTTTCTCATCGCCGGATGGAAGCACCGCAGCCTGTGGCGGGTGGATCACGCCAGCGGCGAGGCAACGCGCAGCGACATCGACAGCAGCGAAGACTGGCTGCGCCTGAAAGCCGAAAAAGACAGCGCCGACTTCAGCGCCATCATCACCCTCACCAACGGCGAGCCGCGTGGCACGGAACCGGACCCCATCTTCGCCGGCGTGGCCCGCATCAGCGACACCACGACGCCCCTCACCGGCATCTTCCGCGCGCGCGGCGGCAACAAACGCACCCTGGCCTTCGCCACGGACGCGGGTTATTACGAACTGGATGCCGGCCTCGCGCTGAAACGAGTCGAGGATGTGAAAACGCATGAGTTTGTGAAGGAAAAAGTCGCCATCCCGAAAGATGTCATCACACTCGATGAAGCCAGCGTGCTCATCGTGGACGACCGCGGCCGCCGCTGGCGTCTGCCGCGCGCCAGCGCCGCCTACGACGCGCCCACCGCCGCCGGCGAACTGCGCCTCTGCCGCGAGGTGGCGACCGAGCGCGACATGCTCAGCGCCTGCGGCAGCTTTTACGAACTGCCCGCCGAAAACGCCGACGGCTTCGCCAAGATCCGCCCGGTCTGCTCGCACGACTTGCGCGTGACCGACTTCGGCGGCTATCGCGGCCTGTTTTTGATGAGTGGCATCCAGCCGGACGCGCCCGCCGGCGAGCACATCCTCCGCAGCGACGACGGCAAGGCCGCGCTCTGGGCCGGCGCCATCGACAACCTCTGGAAGCTCGGCAAACCGCGCGGCGAAGGCGGCCCCTGGAAAAACACACCGGTCAAAGCCGGCGAAAAAAGCGACCCCTACCTGATCTGGGGTTACGACCAGCGCACGCTCACACTCAGCCACGACCAAACCCAACCGGTGAGTTTCCACATCGAACTCGACCTCACCGGCACCGGCCTGTGGGTGGCCTATCAACACCTCGAAGCCCCGCCCGGCAAGGAAACCCACCTAACC
>CAZNKC010000043.1:0-29196 GCA_964573315.1 uncultured Verrucomicrobiaceae bacterium
ATTTTCAGTCTATCAACCATCAACTTTCAACCATCAACCCCGCTTTTAGGATGAACCAGCAGCCCGGTCCACTGGATGCAGGCTAAAAGCCTGCATTATACAACTCAGGCAGAATGCCTGAGCTACTTCACTCGATGACGGGGTTGGGCGAGTAGCTTTCCATCTCGGCGGCTCTTTGCTCCTCCTTCTCTCTGGGATGAAGCAGGCGGTGGAAGAGTTCCCCGAGCTTGGAGCGTTTGACGCCTTCCTCCGGCTGGGTTTGCTCCTGGTTCATGAAGCGCCGCATGCGGTCGCCGAAGGGAGTCTGGCTGGTCGAGTCTTGGTAGTTGGCCGGCAGGTCGCCATCCCCGATGACGATGCGCGGCTGGATGAAGACAAGCAACTCGCGGCGGGTTTTGTTGTCTTTGACCGAGCTGACGAGGTGCTTGATAACTGGCATGTCCTTGAGGAAAGGCAGGCCGGTGCGCTCCTTTTCAATGTTCTCGCGGATCAGACCGCCGAGCAGAACGGTGGAACCGTCGCGCACCATGACGGTGGTATTGAGGGTCTGCTGGCTGATGTTGGGAAACGGGTTGCCGTTGATGGTGGTGGTACCGCTCTGTTCGTTGTTCTGCTGGGTGATTTGCAGGGTGAGTTCGTTGTCGCTGTTGATGAGCGGAGTGACGCTGAGGCCGAGCACGATGGGCTGGAACTGGATCTGCGAGGTGACGCCGAACTGGCCGTCGCCGCCGGGGTTGATGCTGTTGGTGGAGGTGGTCGGCACCGGGATGGAGGTGCCGCTGGTGATCTCCGCGGGCTGGTTGTTCATCGTCAGCAGCGTGGGGCGGGAGATGACCTCGAAGTTGCGGTTGCCGGCCAGGCTGCTGATGATAAAATCAACGCCCTGATCGATGCTGCCGAAAAAGGTGAGACCGCTGGCAAAGCCGGCGAGATCGGCGATACTCTCCATTTCGTTGGGATCAGCGATGTTGATGGAATTGTTGCGCAAGAGGCCGGCGGTGGTGGCGCTGTATTTGTTGTAGCGCAACTGCGTGGGCCGCAGGATGTAGTCGATGCCGAACTGGAAGTTGTCGCTGAGGTTCATCTCGCCGATGACGACGTTGATGACGATCTGGCGGGGACGGACATCGAGTTCATCGATGATTTCATCAAGGATGCGCAGATGCTCGGGCGGGCCGGAAAGGAAGATGCTGTTATTCAGCGGATCGGAGATGAGCAGGGTCTTGCCAACGACGAGGGAGCGCGGCTCGGTGTTTTGCAGCAGGGGCTGGCTGCCGCCCATGCCGCCGCTGCCAAAGCCGCTGCCGATTCCACCACCGCCCATACCCATGCCGCCCATGCCCATGCCACCGCCCATGGTATTGCCGAAACCGCCACCCATGCCCATGCCGCCGCCCATACCGGTGTTGCCGAAACGGTTGTTGCCCATGACGGTGTTCGCTCCGCCGGGGTTGGTGGTGCTGGTGCCGGTGACGCCGCCGGCGCTGCCGCCGCTGGCCTGCTGGCTGTTGCCGCGGTTGATGGCGTCGCCAATGATGGCCATGGCGGCATCGACGCGAAGATAGTTGAGGCGGCGGGTGACGAAGTTGCGGAGTTCGGCCGGGGCGTCCAGTTCCTCGATGAACTTGCCGATATACTCGATGGCGTCGGCGGTGCCGATGACCATGATGCGGTTGGTGCGGGGGATGGCGACAATTTTCGGCGGCTTGGCCGTGGTGCTGTCACCGCCGGTGGAGACGGAAATGCCGGGCGCGGCGCCGCCGGGCTGGGGCGTGGCGTTGGGATCACCGGGATTATTGGGGATGGGGGCGGCGCCGCGACGACCTCCAGAACCGCCGCTGCCGGAGGAAGATGATTTCTCGTCGGACTCCAGGATCTCGCTCAAAGCGCCGGCGACTTCGTCGGCATCGGCGCGGGTGAGCTGGAAGGTTTTCTGAATTTCCGGCTGCGGGGGCACGTCGAGTTTTTTCAGAACGGCGAGGATGGCGCGGATGGTGACGGCGTTTTCGATGATGACCAGCGCGCGCATGTTTTCGACGGCCTGAACGAGGCCGTAGCTGTGACGGGGGACGATCTGGTCGATGGCTTTGACGGCGTCCTCGGAATTGAGATGCTTGAGGGTGGCGATGAAGGTGACGACCACTTCGTTGCCGGGAAGCTGGGCCTCCTCGGTGTAAAGATTAGTGCCTTCGGTGGAGGGGCGCTTGGCATCGGCGGCGAGGAGTTTGACGAAACCGGGGCCGGCGGGGACGAAGGCGTAGCCGTTGAGCAAAAGGCTGGCTTCCAGGTAACGGATAGCCTGATCGTTGGGCAGCGTGCCGGTGGTTTCGATGGTGACGTTGACAGACTCGATGTTGACGTCGCGGATGACTTTGAGGCCGGTCCACTCCTCGTATTCGATCAGAAGCTGCGTGAGCGGATAGTTGGAGTACTGGATGATCCGTTCGTCCGAACCGGGGCGGTTTTGCGGATTGATGTTGGGACCGCTCGAGGGCGGCTGCACGGTGGGGGAAATCTGCCCCGGTGCGGTCGGTTGGTTGGGAATCTGCGCCAGCGCCGGCGCAAGCAGGAGCGGCCAGAGGGCGAAGAAGAGAAAGGCGCGGAAGGTGGTCATAAAAGGGGGGCTACGGCGCGGGATTTCTGTTTTGCTGGAGGGGTGCCGGGATCAGTTGACGGCGGCGGCTGCCTGGGGTCTGGGCGGGGCCCGGTTTGATGCCGGGATTGACGGCGGGGTTGACCCCGGGATTGATGGGAGAGCGGTTGATAGCGCCGGGAATGGGTGCGCCGGTGGCGGGATCGATGGCCTGAGCGCCGAGATTGGAGCCCGCCGGTGAGCCGGCGCGGCCGGCCCCATAAGCGGCAGCACCGGGTCTGTTGATGTTTTGGCCGGGGGCGCCGGGCGGCAGCGGCTGACCGTTTGGACCGCGCAGGCTGGCCTGAGCGCCGGGAGGGAGATTGGGATTGGCCGGGTCGTTGGGATTCTGCCCGCCTTGCCCGGGAACGCCGCCAACCGGAGCCTGGGTGTTTTGCACCGTCAACGGGCGGGATTGCGCGCTCTCGCTGTCAAAAGTGAGATCGGCAGTCTCGCTGCCACGGGCGACTTTGACGGAGGATTTGGTGCGATCCTTGTGGTAATTGACACTGATGATGCGGAATTCGCCGCCGGTTTCGCCTTCCTTGATCCGCGTGAATTTGCCGGTTTGCTTGTTGGAGATGCTCACGGTATATACGCCGCCACTGGCGCTCATGCCGGCCAGCGACCAGTCTTTGGAGAAGTCCTCTTTTTTCTGGACGGTTGGGACGACCTCACGGAGGAAGGGGTTCTTGTCCCACAAGGTGAGGTAGCGATCCTCCGGATAAGCCTGGGGGACAGCGTCATCACTGTCATCTTCGCTTTTTCCGTCCTCCTTCGGCTTGGCGGTGTTTTCGTCTTCTGGAGGGGCTTCTTCCTGCGGCGGCGTGTCTCCGGCCTGCTCCGGCTCAGCGGCGGCGGGCGGCGGTTCCTCGTCCTGCGCGGGCAAGGCAGCCTGAACGGCCAGCCAGAAGCCGGCCAGCAGGCAGACGCGCCAAAGGGATGAAAACCGGAGGAACATGGTCAAATCAGGTCAGGAATCGGTTTTGCGGTACCACTTTTGCAAAACCAACGAAATGTTGACGTGGGAGGTGTCGTCCTCTTCTTCGGGGGAGATGGTGATGCTGGGGATGCTGACAAAAGTGCCGGGCTGCTGCAAGTCATAAAGCCAGCCCATGGCGTTGGTGAACTCAGCCTTGCCCTGTACCAGCATGGTGGAGGCAAAGAGGCCGGGCAGCTCGGCGGGATCGGATGGCTGGCGCTGCACGATGTCCACGTCCCGAGCTTTCATACTTGCCTCGACCAGTTTGTTGACATCGGTATCGGCGTCGCGCCGGCTGGTGAAGGGGGGTTGTTTGGAAATGATCCAGGCGCCGCGCTCCAGCCAGAGGTCTTTCTGGCCAAGCAGTATTTCCGCCTCGGTCTGGCGCAGGGCGAGATCGTACTCGGCGGTATCGACGCGCTGTTTCCAGCTTTTCAAATAATTGCCGGCCAGCAGCGCGCCGCCACCCAGGAGGATGGAGGCGAAGCCGAGGGCCAAGATGCGTTCGCGGGCGGTCATGGGAAAGTCAAATCATTGGCTGGCGACGAGATCGCGCTGTTCCTCTCCGGGAGATTGGAGGCGGCCTTCGGCGCTGAAGGTGGTGCGGCCATCCTGACCGCTGGGCTGCTGAGTCCAGCCTTGCTCGAAGCCCCAGTCTTTGAAGTACTCGGAACTGGTCAGGTCCCCCTTGAAGTCGGTGGCATGTTGGAAGCCGGAAGCCTCGCCATGGATCATGACGCTTTCCGAGGTGACTTGAAAGCGGGTGAGGCGGATGCCCTTTTCCGGCACAAGTTTCACGAGCTGATAAAACATCTCCACAACGAACTGGTCGCGGTTGATCGCCGGATCGAGGGTGTTGAAGGCGGTCTGGGCGTCGCGCACGGCTTCCAATTCGGGGAACTGGGCATCGAGCCGGGCGCGTTCGGCGATGACGTTCTGCTCCCGCACATAAAGCCGCGCGGCAAAAGCGCCGAGCGCGGCGATGATGACGAGCATGACGCCGCTGAGGGTGGTCAGCAGGACTCGCTGGCGGCGGCGGTCCTCGCGGGCATGAACGACGGCGTCCGGCGCGACGCGCGTGGGCTGCTCCGGCACGCGCGGCAGCCGCGGCGCGGCGAGGGCGGCGGGAAGCGGCAGGGCTTCGGCAAAATCCGCGCCGGGGCTGGCGTCGTCTTCCGCCAGTTCGATCTCGATCCGCTCCAGACGGGGCAGCACGTCGGCCAATTCCAGCGCGGCGAGGATGCAGCGGATCTCCGCCGCGGCGTCCGCGTCGAGCTGGCGCGCGCACAGCGCCTGGGCGTGCAGCAGATGGCCGCTGTCATGGGGGACGGCGGCCACCCAGTGGTCCATCTCACGCCAAAGGGAAAGCGTGCCGATGGTGAGCGGGTGGAAGCAGGCGGCGGGGGCGTAGGAGGAGTCCAGCGTGCGGCTGGTCTCCGCGCCCTCCGGTGCGGAGCCATCGATGACAAAAACGGCGGCGCTGCCGTCGCGCCCGGAGGGGTCGGCTGACTGAATGGCGAAACGGTGGGCGTTGAGATCTTCCGCGGGCAGTCCGGCGGCTTCCAGCTCAAGCTGGACGGCGGCCTCCTGCTGCGCGGGGTCGGAGGTGAGCAGGCGCACCGGGATGCTGATGGTGTTTTGAGTGGGCACGGCCACCCAGCCCGGGCTGCCCTTCAGCGACGGCTCCCGCGTCGGCGCGTCCTTGCCGCGCGTGCGCCATGCTTCCAGGCCGGAACGGCCCGGAATGAGCATGAGTTCAGGGGCGGTCTTCATGCGGCTGCGGTGCGGAAAATCAAGATATCCAAAGTAAAATGGAGTGTATCAGCGGGCACGCTCCGGCGCAAGCGCCGTGACAGACGTTTCACCCCGGCTCCGAAAAGGTATGAAAGCCGGGGGACTCTGTCGTTCAATATGGGGGGATGAAAATATACTCTGCGTCACCATGATTGGTGATTTCCAGCAGATTCAGGAAGGCCAGCAGATTTTTGTTTTGTATCCATCTGCTGGCCTTCCTGAATCTGTGGGAGATCAAATCTGGTTTCACAAAACCTGATGCCGCGAGGTATAACTCGGGGCTGGACCGGCCTCATCATTCGAGAGTGGGCAGAGCCAGCAGTTCCTGCGCATCCACCGTACCGTCCGAGTTGGCGTCGAGTTTTTTGAACAAGGCGGCGCTGCCGGCGACAAACTCGTCTTTGCTGACGGCTTGGTTTTGATCGGCGTCGTAAGCGTCAATGGTCTTGGCGATGGCGGCAGCCACCACGGTGGCGGCGGTTTCGCCCATCATGCGGGCAAACCCGGCTTTCAGTTCGGCGAGGTCGACCTTGGTGAGGGCATTGTCCGCATTGCTGTCGAGCGCGTCAAAGGCGTCATCAAGGCCGGACTGCCATTCACCGGTGTCGAGTTGGCCGTCGCTGTTGGTGTCGAAGTGCTCGGTCACCAAGCTGATCAAGGGATCGTCGGAGGCGCGGACCTCCGCGGTGAGAAGGCAGGCGGAAAGAAAAACCGGCAACAGGTGAAAGCGTGTGTGCAAGCGCATCCCGCATGGTAAGGGATGCGGGGGCGGTGTCAAGCCGGGAGTGCTCGTAGAAGCGGCGCCCACGCCGTTTGAACCGGTGCCAGGAGGCGCCTCGCCTCCTGGCAATGACAACGCGCCTGGGACAGGCGCGGTACTTTCATCAGTCCGTTTTTTTGGGCTTCTTGGGAGCTGCGCTTTTGGTTTTGGGTTTGGCGGCGGGCTCCTTGGCCTTGGGCGCGGCGGCTTTGGCTTTCTTGGCGGCGGGTTTGGGGGCGGGGGCGACGCTGGCAACCCAAATCTCCACCGGAATCCACTGGTCCTCGCCTTCCAGGCGGATGTGGTCGATTTCGCGCAACAGACCGCGGCTGTGGAAGTCTTTCATTTCTTCGGCGGTGAACGGGCCGAACTCCACAAAGGCTCTGCTAAGATAAACGGGTGTTTTCATCATAAATCAGAGTGTTGATTCACTCCGCCGGACTATCAAGCAAGTTTCCTGCCACAATTTTGCGCGTTGTAGATCGGGCATTGGCCTGAGCTACCTGTGGAAATCCGCTTGAGAACCCGCTCAAGCGGGCGGATAAGTCGAGATTCTCCCCAAGAAACGCTCGTGACTCTGAATGAATTTTTTTATCTGGCGGCGCTGGCGGTGTTCGCCTTCGCCTGCCGCACGTTTGACAACCGGCTGCTGCAAAAGCTGGGCTGGCTCTGCCTGCTGGCGGCGTCCTACCTGCTTGGCTGGCTGCTGACGCGCAGCCATGTGGCGGGCGCCTGCGCGGTGCTGGTGTGGTTTCTGCTGCCCTGGCTGGAGATCGCCGGCCGGGTGCGGCGGCTGCGCTTCCCGCTGCGCAACGAAATCAAGAGCCGCTTCCCGCCCTCGCGGGAAATGTTCCCGGAACTGCCGGAGCTGACTGCGGAGGCGCGGGAACTCGGTTATCAGGAAATCGAGGACGCGGGCTGGAAGTGGCACGAGACCGAGCACTTTCTGCGCTTTTTTTACCACGAGGAAAAACGCGTCCAGGCCACCATCGCGCTGGCCACGCAGGGTGGCGCCGGCTTTTCGTACGTCAGCCTGACCTCGCGGCTGGCCGATGGCAGAAGCTACACGACCTCCAATTTCCCCTTCGCGCCGACGATGCGCTTCGCTCCGCCGCAGCGGGTGAACCGCCATCTGACCGCAGAGTCGTTCGAGGATCTGGAGCGGGCGCATGAGCGCTTCCTTCAGCAAGAAAGCGTGACGGTGGAAAACTTGGCGGAGCCGGACACGGAGCGGCTGTCAGCGCAGATGGAGCAGGAGATGAGCAAGCAGATCGATCATAACATCAAGAGCGGCCTGCTTGAGCTGCTGGGCGATGGCGAATTCCGCTACTCGTGGCGCGGCTGTTTCTTCCTGTGGTGCCAAGTGGTGAAGGACATGCTGCGGGTTTGAGGCTGCGCGCGAAGCCGGTTCAGGCTTCAGGCTTCAGGCTTCAGGCTTCAGGCTTCAGGCTTCAGGCTTCAGGCTTCGGACTTCGGACTTCGGACTTCGGACTTTCGAGGACGAGGACGAGGACGAGGACGAAGGCTGCCCACCGGCCACTGACGACCGCCTACTGACCACTGACCGCCGCCCCGCCGGTTGACGTTGACATGGCAGGAGATGTGCTTCTAGTGCCACAGGCTGCTTGGTCCGCGTGAGGCGGGCTGTGCGTCCTTGTCCGTCATGGCCGGTTCGAGCCAGCATTCCCCTGAGAACTCCGGCGCTGCCGCTGCCCGCGGCGGAGCGGGACAAGTCATCGTCGAGTTGCGCCGGGCCAGCCGGCTGGGTTTGGTTTTTTGGTCGCGCCAGCGGTTTGAAACCGGAGCGGAGTTGCAAGTGCGCCTGCGCTCTGAAGGTCTCCCCGAAGCGCTGCGCGCCGCCGCGGGCGATGGCGGCTGGGTGAATCTGCGCGGATTTGTCGCGCTCTGCCGTCCGGAGCGTCGCAACGATGGCTCGTTCGGCTTTCAAGTATCACTGCTGCTGGCTGGATCCATCGGCACGCATTGCGCAAGCGCGGGCCACGTCTGGCCGCCGGAGCGGGAGGCAAACAAAGCGGCCTTCCGATGTTACGCCTGGCTGGGAGGGCGGCGGATTGGGTTGAATTAGGAGAGGGGTCAAAAGGTCAAGGGATGAGCATTCGGCCTTCGGATTTTTTATTCCACCGAAGCGGGAACGAACTCCCGGACCAATAAACGATAGGAAGAGATCGAAAGAACCACGCCCGGCTCCAGCGGCGCGAGTTCGCCGGGCTGCAACTCGGTCTCGTCCAGCCGCAACCCCGCCTTGGACGAGGCGCACTCGATCCAAAAGCCGCCGGCGTAATGATGGATGCGCGCCAAACAAGTGGGATCCTGGGCGCTGCACAAGATCAGGGTGGCGGGCTGCTCCCCGGTGACGCGGAGGCCGATGTCGGTAAACACCCAGCCGAGCTGCATGTTCAGCCCGCTGGCGATGCCGGGCCGCAACATGCAGGCGCCACGCGGACCGCCGGACCTGCGCCCCGGCGGTGGCGGCGGCCAGCCGCTCACCACCGGCGCACTGCTGCCGTAACCCGAGCGCATGCTTTGAAACTCCACCGGGTACTCGCCGCCCAGCAGCAGCGTCAGCGGCAGATCCACCGCCTCGGGTTTGCCGATGCGGCGCGCGTCGATCAACGACGGGGAGGCATCCGCCAAATCTTGCAGCAGGATTTGGCTGCCGTTGAGGTAGGCCTCGGTGTTGACGCGGCTGATGGCGCGCGTGCGGCTGTCGTTGACCGGCGAGCGCGGCTGGAATTGCGTCACAAAATCCACCTGGGCACTGCCGCGTCCCAATTTGATGCGCTGCTCCGCGCACAAGGCCAGCACCGGCGCGTCCTCCATGTCCGGCATCAGGCGCAGCCGGTTGCGGGCGGACGCTTCCCGGCCCTCGAAAGCCGGCGCCACCTTGAGCGGGCGTCCCTGTTTTTTCTCCGCGATGGCCGTGTGTCCGGCCAGAGCGGCGATGATGCGGGCGATGAATTGGTTGAGCGACAAATCCCCGGTGCGAGTGGGGTCGAGCGCGGTGCGCAGAATCTCATTGGTGCCGGGGCTAAGCTCGGCCAGCGGCGTGAACCGATGCACGGTGGCGCTGGCCAGCCCGCCGCCGTCGTGGCCGAGCAGGTGCAGAGCCAGCCGGGCAAAGTGCTCGATGGGCCGCACCGCGGCTTGCGGTTGGAACTCGTGATCGAGCAAAATCTGGGCGGCGTCGAGCCGCCATTCGGCGCCCTGAAAATCCAGCCCGGCGCCGGGGGCCAGCCAGAATTGATCGGTGGAGGCGGCGACGATGCGGCGACCGCAGAGCCCCCACAGCATTTCATAAGCGGCGTGGATGGACGCCAGGATGCGGGCCGCCGTAGGCTTGTCAAAGGCGCGCACCGAGCGCAACGCATCGAGCAGAGTACGGGCAGGCCGCACCCGTGCCACCAGCAGCCAGGGGCCGGCGCTGCGCACGTCGCATGGCAGGATGAAATGCGCGGCGTCAGACTGGCCCAAAGTGGTCATCAAAGCCTGCAACCGGCGCGCGGTGTCGGCCACCTCCATGGAAAGATCCACCGCGCTGACCACACAGGCTCCATGCGTGGCGTGCTCCGCACTCCAGACGCGGCAAGGGCCGGTCTGCCGCAGCTCCTCCAGCGGTTGAAAACCAGCGGCGGCCAGGGTTGACTCCAAGGAGACCGGCGCGGACGGCATCGGCGGCGGGGCAGCCGGCGCTGCTTCCGCGGCCACGGCAGGCGCGGGGGCCGGGCGGCGCTCGACCGGCTCGGCAGCAGTGGCCGCGCCGACTCCGGTGAACTCCACGACGAACTGCTCCAGGTGCTCGAACGGATGCCTTTCAGCGCCCGCCAGCACGGCCCGCAACACGCGGTTTTGCTGGGCGCTGAGCGCGGCGATCGGACGGAAACGCTCGTTGTGCGAGGCCGCGCCGGACAGCTCCTCCCCCAGCATCTCGCAGCACAGCAGCGCCAGCGGCCGCACGTAATCGCGGCTGCTGACCGGCGTCTGCTCCTGCGCCGGCTGCAAGGCGGCCGGACGGAAAGCGATGGTCTGCAAAGGATCCGCCGCCGCCGGAGCGGCCGAGGTCATGCCAAACAAAGGCATGTCCGGCGGCAGCAGCAGCACGCCGCCGCTGGCGGAGTCGAACAGGATTTCGTGCAAAGCCAGAGTGAACAACGGCCAGCCGCGCTGAACAGCCGGAGCGAGGCCCGCCGCCAGCGCCTGCAGCAGCCGCTCCACCTCCTCCAGCGGCAGACGGCGGCGTTCCCGCAGCGCTTCATGCACGGTTTTCCAGGGCGGCAACGGCGCCGTCATCCAGTGATAGTTCGGCTGAAATTCGCCCGCGCTCACCGCGCCGAGGACCGCCACCGGAGGCCTGCTCATGCGCTCCAGCAGGTCGCGCTGCCGCGCCAGCGAATCCTCCGGCAGCGGACTGCCGTACTGGGCGCAGGTGAGCATCAAACGCCGGCCATCGTTCGCCGCGCGCGAGGTGACTTCGAAACGCCGGTGGAAACCGGACGGACAGGGCAGCCTCCGCTCCACCACAAACGCATCCGCCAAAACCTCCTCAAGCTTCATGCAACGTAGTATGACGTGAAAGGCAGAGCGCGCAAAATATTGCTCATTCCCAGCGCACGATGATATCGCGCTGCACCGGCATCACCGGCGCCGGGATCGTGGGGGTGGACGGAGGCGCGGCGGCAGGAGCCGCGGGTGGCGCGGGCGCGGCAGTCTGTGCCTGTGCGGGAACGGGCGCAGGCGCCGATGGCGGCGGTTGAACGGGCGCGGAAGTAGTCGCTGGAGCGACGCCCGGGGAACTGTCCCAGTTGACCACGATGCTGCCGTCCGCCTGCTTGACGAAAGTGTCCGATCCGCCTGCCTGGGGAGCGGACGGCGCGCCGCTTGGCTGAACCGGAGTGGACGCCGCCGGAGCCGCCGCCACGGTGGGCGCGGCTGCCGGCGCCGCGCCCGCGCGTCCCGCCTCCGCGTAATAACGCCGCACATCATCCACCGTCGGCAATCTCCAGGAACCATCCAGGCCGGCGCTGATGGGAAACTCCATTCGCACCGGCTGGCGTTTGTCGTCGAGCAGCGTGAACACGATGGACGAGGAAAACGCACTGGCAATCTCCTGCGGCGGCGTGATGCGGCGCACGGTCACGTCCTGCAGCTCGGCCATCGGCGCCTCGGCCTGCACGAGATCGGTCAGCGTGTTGACTTTTTCCATCAGGTCGGCCTGCAGTTGCCGCGCCAGTTCCTTCAGATCGCCCAAACCGCCCGCGGTGGGCGCCGCCGGAGCCGGAGCCGCGCGCGCTGCCGCCAGCTCGGTTTCGAGCGTCTTGACGCGTTCCAGCGCCGCCTGCAATGCCTTGTCATCCGCAGCGGCGGGAGCCGGGGCCGCGGCTTGGTTTTTCAAATCCTTCTCCAGTTCCTGCGCGCGCGCCTTGGCGGCGGCAGCCTCATCCTGCGCGGTCTTCAACTCCGCGCGCAACGCCGTCATCTGCCGGTGCAACTGCTCGTCCTGTTCCAGGCAGGAAGAAAGCAGCGCCGCCAGGACAACGGCGCCAAAGAACCGCCGGGCGGACACTGCCGGGCGCGAGGGTGGCAAAATCGTTTTCATGGGTGTGACAATTGAGCTTGACTTGATTGCGAGGGGACACGTTAAAATAAACGGAACCCTGCGACCGTCATCCTATTTGCCGTCCAGCATACGTCACCAGCACCGCTTGTCATGAAAAGATTCACCGCTTCGCTTTTCCTCGCCACCTTAGCCCTTTTGCCGCAAGCCGGTTCCGCCCAAGAAAAGGCCGGGTTCGACCCCACCAAAGCGCAGTTGCAACCGGTGGGGTTGCCCAGCCCGATCGACAAATTTCTCGGCCTCGATCTGGCGCTGAAGGAGAAGGCGGTCGCTTGGCCCCAGATTTACAATGACGTGGCGCGCGATGCGGATATGGGCTCCCTGACCGCGGAGCCGGACATCTGTCTGGCGCTCGGCGTGAAGATCGCCGACGGCGTGATGGCAATCAAATCGCAGGACGCCCAGGCGCTCAACGACTGCGCGCGGCAGATCGAGGATTTGGCCAAAAAACTCGGAGTGACCAAGGAGGAGTTGAAACGCGCGGAAATGGTCCGCGCCGACGCCAACCGCGGCCAATGGTTCAAGGTGTTTTTGGAGCTGGGCTTTTTGCAAACCGACATCATGAAAGCCTTGCAGCGTGACAGCAACGTGCAGCGGCGCACCCTGATCGTGGCCTCCGGCTGGCTGCAAGGCGCCCACTACGCGGCCGGAGTGATCGAGGCCAACTACACGCCGGAACTGTCCAACTTTCTGCGCGAGCCGATGCTCGTCAAAGCCTTGATCGATGAGCTTGGCACCCTGGATGCCACCACCCGCGGCGCCGCTCGGGTAAAGAAACTCGAAGCCTCCCTCAAGGAGCTGCACGACATTGTGAACATCCCGCTCGACGGCGTGATTTCCGAAGACAAAGTCAAGCGCATGAACCAGCTCTCCGGAGAGCTGACCAGCGAGTTCGTCTCCTGATGCGGCGTGATCTGCGTTTTGCCGCTCCATCTTTTGGAGCTTGTCCGGCAAAAGGTTTGAGACGCTGCAAAGAGATGAGTCTGGGGTGGTGGATGTGGTTCCCCAACCCGAAGAGCGCCTCGGAAACATACGTCACCCGCGCCAGTCCGGAGTGATCGATTGGGTTCCCCAACCCGCAGGGTTGCAAGCCATTAGCCGGTGGTTGAGCGCAGCGATACCACCGGTAACCGGCAAGCCCGCCGCCACCGCCGTCGCACGCCGGAGGCGTGCCAGCGAGACGCGGCGGCGTCCGGGAGTGTGACTCGGCTCTGTGGCTGTCTGGCGCGGCAGGATGCCCGGCACGGCGCGCTAGCTGCCATCCCTTCAGGATGGCTCGCTGGGCAAGACCGGGGGGGGGTGGCATCCGCTCCGGTGGTATCGCGCTGCGCGCTCAACCACCGGCTAATGGCTGCGAACCCTGCGGGTTCCACACGGCCACGACCGCGCTCGGCTCCCGCCGGACAACCGTTATATAGCGCGCCCGGCGGCTTCCCAAAAAACTTGTTTTGCCGCGCAAATAACGCCGGATTTCTTTTTTGATTGCGCAAAATGCCGGACTCTGCTTAGGTTGCAGCCGTCATGAAAATCGCACCCTTCTTGTCGGCCCTGGCTTTGGGATTCTTGTTCTCCACATCGCACTCAGTTCAGGCCGACCCGGCGCAAGCCGAGGACGTCGCTTACCGGATGGCGACCACCTACATCGCCAAAAGCTTCCAGATGGCGCCGACGGATCACTCCGGCGTGCTGGGAGCGGGGCAGGCCATCCGTTTCATCGTTCCAGTCACCAAAGGGCTGGATTATGTGTTCCTGGTCGGAGCGGATGACTTCGCCAAAGACGTGGACATT
The DNA here is from genome assembly GCA_964573315.1 of uncultured Verrucomicrobiaceae bacterium. GTDB lineage: Bacteria > Verrucomicrobiota > Verrucomicrobiia > Verrucomicrobiales > Verrucomicrobiaceae > JAGRPD01. The sequence goes on from CAZNKC010000043.1 coordinate 13,589, forward strand.
TACGTCTATGATGAAGTGGGCGGGCTGATCCTCGATGACCGCCGCACCAGCAAGCTGGCCGGCGTGCAATTCCGCGCCTCCTACAACGGCACGGCGGTGGTTTACCTGCACATGGCGCGGGCGGAGGGACTGGCCTCCTACTGCGTGCTCGTGGGACGGCGCGGCGCGGCCAAGGAAGCCGCTCCGACTCCCGAATCGACGGACCTGCCCCCCGGCGCGGTGCAAAAGCCGTGACCGGTTTTACCCATCGTTCTCTCCACCATCGTCTCTGACCACCTGACACCTAACTGAAGCCCATGAAACACATCGCCCTTCAAATCACCACGGCAGCCGTGCTGCTGTTCGCCACCGCCTCCTGCCGCACTTACAACACCTACGTTGAGGTGCCCGCACCCAAACCAACGCCTGCCAAACCGGCTCCCCGGCCCGCTCCCGCGCCGAGCAAGAGCGCCGCAGTGTCCGGAGGCTCCAGCCCGGAAGGCTTCCAGGCGGTCACCCGCCCGTCTTCCTACAGCAACTAACCGGGCGGAACCGCTCCCTTCCCGTGCTTGATGCGGGCTGCTGACTGGAGGTCATGCCTTCCTGCCGGAGAAAGCGTCTCATGCCCATGCCCGGCATGCGCCGGTCAGGGCAGTCTTCCTCTTTCTTTTGCTGTTGTGACGCACCGGCTGCGCGGCTAAAGTCCGCGCAGCCGTTTTTTTGCCGCGCCCAATGAGTGACTCCCCCTTTGTCGATCTTGATGACACGGACTTCGGGCCGACCATGCGCGGCCATCAGCCGGGCGACCGGTTGTTCGGGCGCTTCGTACTGAAACGCCTGCTGGGCCGCGGCGGCATGGGCGTGGTCTGGCTGGCGCTGGATGAAGACCTGAAGGGCGATGAAGTGGCGCTCAAATTCACCCCGAACGCGGTGCGTTTCGACGATGCCGCGGTGGAGGAATTGCGGGCCGAAACCCTGCGCGGCCGGAAGCTGGCCCACCCGAACATCGTCCGAATTTACGACTTTTTTTCGGACGAAGCCCACGCCGCCATCGCGATGGAATTTGTCGATGGAGAAACCCTGTCGAAGCTGCGCGTGGCGCAGCCGAACAAGGTGTTCGAGCCGCGGCAGATCGAGCACTGGGTGCGGCAGTTGACGGAAGGCATGGCTTACGCCCATCGCTCCGCCAAGATCGTCCATCGCGACCTCAAGCCGCCGAACCTGATCATCGACCAGGACGGCAACTTGAAGATCATGGACTTCGGCATCGCCCGCAGCATTCAGGATTCCATGCTGCGGGTGACGATGGCCGGCAACTCCACCGGCACCCTGGCCTACATGAGCCCGCAGCAGGCCTGGGGCAAACCGGCCAGCGTGGCGGACGACATCTACGCCTTTGGCAGCACTCTGTATGAGTTGTTCACCGGCAAACCGCCGTTTTACAGCGGCGACTTGAGCAGGCAGCTCTCGGACGAACTGCCGCCGCCCATCGCCGACCGGCGCTGTGAGTTCGGCCTGCAAAACATAGCCCCCTTCCCCGAATCGTGGAACGAGGTGATCCAACGCTGTCTCGCCAAACAACCGGAGAGCCGTCCGGCGGACTTCGATGAAGTGCGCCACCTGCTGGGATTGGAAGGTGGCGCGGGACGCGGCCAAGTGGCGCAAGTGCCGGTGGCAGGCAGCGCACCGCCGCCCGCGCCGGGCAACGCGCTGTATGAAACCCCCGGAGCCGGCGACAGCCTGTTCGCGGGAGGTGTCAGCGGCGGCGGCCTCACTCATCTGGGCTCCGAATCCGTCCGCCAGACGGCCGCGGCGGCGCGCTCCGCCACTCAAGTCGCCGGCGCCGGCTTGGCGCCGCCTGCGCTGCCGGTTAAAACGCTTGGCGCGGCTCCGCACCCGGCAAAATCCAAATCATTGCTGCCCTGGATGGCGGGCGCCGCGCTGGTGGTGATCGGCGGCTTGGCGGCAGCGGCTTGGGTTTGGAGTGAACCGCTCACCGAGACCTTCGCTCAATGGACTCAAAAGGCGGCGGTGACCGACCCCGTGCCCGAAACGCCGCTCGTGGCCAAGAAGACGGAGCCGGCCCAACAGCAGCAGCAACCCAAGGAACAACCCGCCGATCCGCCTCCAAGCAAACCGGACCCGGATCCCAGCCCGGGCCCGAAGCCGTTGTCCGTGCCGGACGGTTATCCAACGCTGCAACAAGCCCTGGCCGCCGCCAAAGCCGGAGAAAGCGTGCGCTTGAAAGCAGGCTCCTACGAAGGCCAGGTGCGGCTGCCGGAAGGCGTGTCACTGCACGCGGAGGAACCCGGACGGGTGATCCTCTGGCTGGAGGCGGATGTCGGCTCGGTGTTGGAGATCGATTCCTCGTCCAGCCCGGTGCGGATCAGCGGCATCGTGTTCACCCATGAAGGGGAACGCCCGGGCAGCGGCGGCGCGGCGCTCGTGCATGTGCTTTCCAGCGCGGTGACGTTTGAAGACTGCGTGTTTGAAAAAGGCGTGGGAGCCGGCCTGGAAGTGGTCGGCGCGCTTCCCTGCCAGTTGAACCGCTGCGTGGCGCGACGCAACGCCGGCAACGGCTTTCTGCTGCGCAACACCCGCCTGACCGCGGAAGCCTGCGCCGCGGAAGGCAACGGCGGCAACGGCTGGCTGGTGTCCGGCTCCGGCGCCACGGTCGAACTGAAACAACCGGCAGCCAAACGCAACGGCCAGAGCGGCATTGTGATCGAGGAAGGCGCGCGGCTCATCCTGAAGGAAGCGGAAATAAGCGAGAACACCGAGAACGGCGTGGCGGCCCACGGAGCGCGCGGCGAGATCACCCTGCAAGGCGGCGTCATCAACCGCAACGGCGTGGTGTTTGAAGGCGACCGGGCGCGCGACTCCGGCCAAGGCGGCGTGGGCCTGTATGCGGACAGCGGCTCCACCATCCAAGGTGAAGACGTGACGCTGACGGAGAACCGCAAGCATGGCCTCGTGTTCGAAGAACCGGCCACAGGCTCGGCGTTGCGCACCTGCAAGGTGATCGGCAGCGGCCTGAGCGGACTGGTGGCCTTTGGCGGCGCGCAGCAGGGATTGCTGGTGGAAGATTGCGAATTCCGCCGCAGCGGCAAACACGGCCTGGAACTGGTCGGCGCGGGATTTCGCCCGCAGTTGAAAGGAATCACCGTGGCCGAAAGCGCGATGTTCGGCCTGGTGGTGCTGGAAGGAGCGGAGCCCCAGCTCAGCGCCGCCCAATTCGCCAACAACCACGGCGGCGACATCGACCGCGCCGAGGCCGGTCCGGGAATGCTGGCACAGCCTTGACCGGAGGTGGAACTGTGTATTCCCGCCCTCTGGATCAGGCAAACCTCACTGAAAATTCACCGGCAGCAGCCTCCCCGGATCCAGCGTGGGCGAGATGGTGATGCCTTCACCGGCATCGATCCATTCCTGGCGTTCCATCGACCACACCTTGCTCACGGGCAGGGGTTGCGCAAAAGTTTCCCAAGCGACCGAGGTTTCCACCGGAGCTTGGACCAAAGACATGCCTCCCCCCGCTGGCCGTCCGCCCGGAGGCAGCAGGCTCAACGCCGCCACCGCCGCTGCAGCGCCCAGTCCGGCCCAACCGGTGGCCGCCAGCCAGCGCGGCGCGCGGCGCATCTGACGCGGCAGCCAAGCCTCGTCCAGCCGCAAATCCGCCGCCACACGCTCCTGCAACTCAGGGTCCGGTTCGGCGGGACGCAGCCCGCCCAACAACGATTCCAGATGACGGGGGTTCTCACTCATGGCTTGCAGCAAAACGGTCCGGCCTGGCCATCATGGCCAGCGACGGACGCGCGACGGGTTCCATCAACTCCTCCCGCAGCGGCTCCAACCGGCGCTGCAGAGCCTTCAAAGCGTAACGATAACGCGCCGCGACGGTGTTGATCGAGGCGCCCACGGTTTCGGCGATCTGCGCGAAAGTCAGCCCGCCCCACAAATGCAGCGTCACCACCTCCCGCTGCTCCTCCGGCAGCTTGTCCAGCGCCGTTTCCACCAGCCGCGCCAAGTCCTTTTGCTCCGCCACTGTGTCGAAATACCCCGCCTGCCGCGCCTCCTCGGCCATATAGGACTCGTTTTCCCGCCGGCTCCGCCTCATGCTGCCGCGACGCAGGTCCAGCGCGATGGTGCGCACCGCCGCAAACAACAGCGGCACATGCTCGCGGTCGCCGTCCGGGAAGCGCCGCCACCAGCGCACGAAAGCCGTCTGCACCACGTCCTCGGCATCCGCCGCCGACGGCGTGAGCTGGCGCGCGTACAGCACCAGCCGCGGAGCCAATTCCGCAAAACATTGTTCCCAGGCGCGTTCGGTAGTCATCGTTTGATCCGGTGTTTGTCTGGTAAACGTCATCATCACCCTCTTTTGTGTCATCAAGCGCGAAATCGTTCGACCGGAGTGATTTCTCTATTTTGCCCTTGATTATAGAAAAAAGGATGGAACTCTGCCCGCCCTTTTTCACGAATTAATCCGCAAACCACCAATCATCATGGGACAACAACTCCGAGCACGTCTGAAGCGCCGCCGCCGCAAGAGCTACCTTGCGCGCAAAAAGGAGCTGGCAAAGTCCGGCCTCGCCCGCAGCAAGTCCGCCGCCGCGCGGGCGAAAGCGCCCGCCGAGCAGCCGAAACCAGCCGCCAAAAAGACCCCCGCCAAGAAACCGGCCGCCAAGAAAACCGCTCCCAAAGCCGAGGCGGCTCCCGCCCCCGTGGCCGTGGCCGAGGCTCCCGTTGTTGAAACTCCTGTGGTCGAGGTTCCCGCTGCCGAAACGCCCGCGGTTGAGACCCCTGTCGCCGAATCCCCCGCTGCCGCTGCTGAAGTTTCCGTCGCCGAGACCTCTGCATCTGAAGCTCCTGCAGCCGAAGCCTCTGCCCCCGCTGCTGAAGCTCCCGCAGACGAGACCCCCGCCGCCGAAATTCCTGTGGTCGAGGCTCCCGTTACCGAAGCCCCCGCCGCCGAGTCCTCCGAGGAATCCTGACACGCTGGAAAAACCGGTTGCTTTGTCCGCTCCCAGGCGGAATATACCCGCCCCCTAATTTCTAAAACACACCGCATTTACCCATGGCCGTTGCAATCCGTCTCCGCCGCGAAGGCAATCATGACAACCCCGTGTTCCGCGTCGTCGCCGCGGACAGCCGCTATCGCCGTGATGGCCGCTTCCTGGAGATCCTCGGCGTCTATGACCCCAACAAGGAAAAGGGCGGTCTGACACTGAATATCGACAAAGTGAACGGCTGGCTCGCCAAAGGCGCGAAGCCCTCCGAAACGGTGCGCAGCCTGATCAAGCGCGCCGCCGCCCAGGCATAAGCTTGGCGACCGGCTCACACCGGGAAAGCTAACGGACGACTGAGGCGCGAGTGTTTTTGCTCGCTGCCGGGTGCTTTCCTTTGAAAAAACCGATTCACGCGCCAAGCTCAGGAACATGGACGCACCCGAAGCCCTTTTGGAATTTCTCTCCTACGCCGTCGCTCAACTGATCGAGCACCCGCAACAGGCCTCCATCGCCATCGGCACCAACGCCAACGGCGCCATCGTGTACCGCGTGCAACTGGCCCCGGACGACGTGCGGCGCGTGATCGGCAAAAACGGCCAGACCGTCAGTTCCATTCGCTCCCTCATGGCGGTGGCCGCGGAGCGGCACGGCGTCAAAATCTCCCTGAAAGTCGGCGCCGCGCAGGACTGGGAAAATGACGAGACCCCCGAGCAAGAGCAAGCCCGCGAGGCCCAGGCCGCGCAGGCGGAGGAGGATTGAGCCGGACCCCAAGGAGAGGCGCTTTGCAAGCGCCCCATCAACTCTCATTGCGGCCACCGTCACGATTGGAAAATCGCAATAGACGTTGTGCGGCTGCCTCATCCCGGGATCGCGTGTTGATCCGAAAAAGGAAGTTGAGAGTCGAGAGTTGATTGTTGAGAGTTCAAAATCAGCGGCTTGCGCCGAAAACTCCATTCACCCGGAGGGTGAGTCCCCTTGGCGGCGCAAGCCGCTCATTTCCAGCCTCTCAACTCTCAACCATCAACTCTCAACTCTGTTTTTAGGTTGATGCGTTCGGACGATAAGGCTGCAAGCTCCTGCGCAGCATCATTATTGAAGAAATGAACCCTGCTCTGCTGGAGCTTGCCATCGCTTTGGGTGCTTCGCGCATCGTTACTTCACGCAGCCGCAATCAAGGACAACTCGGTTCAGCGTGATCTTGATAACCTATCCCCCCACTGCCCGCTGATGAGCCGCTTCAAAAAGCAGCACGGCAGCCGCGGCGGCGACGTTGAGGGATTCCACCGGCGGCTTGATGGGGATGCGCACCGTTTCCGCGCAGGCGGCGAGCAACGCGGGATCGAGACCGCTCCCTTCATTGCCCAGCACCAGCAGAGCAGGCACAGTCCAATCGATGTCACGATAAGAGGCAGCAGCCCCGCCGGCAGCGGCGATAGCGCGCAGCGAACGAGCGCGCGCGGCGGCGAGCAAGGAGTTCGGCGTGAGGCCGGTCAAGATGGGCAGCCGGAAGGCGGAGCCCATCGAAGCGCGCAGCACCTTGGGCGCAAAGGGATCGGCTGTGCCGTTCAAGGCGATGAGGCCGTGCGCGCCGGCGGCCTCGGCGGTGCGCAGGATGGCGCCGAGGTTGCCGGGGTCTTGCACGCGGTCGAGCGCCACTAGCAGCGGACAAGCGGGCAGCTCCCGCCAAAAGGCATCGGCATCAGACGGCGGGCGCGCGGCGAGCACGATGATTCCCTGCGGCGACACCGTATCGCTGAGCGATTTCAACACCGCCGGCGCCGTCGGCAGCAGACGAGCGCCGCGTTCGCTCAACCGGGGCAGCAGGGCGGCGATGGCGGGCGGCGGATCGGGTGCGTGAAAGCAGACGCGCGGGACGGCGGCGGAGCCGAGGCAATCGCGCACGAGGCGCTCTCCTTCCACAAAGAGCAGGCCGCGATCATGGCCGTCGCGCGCTTGGCGGGCGGCTTTGATTTCGTCGTTGCCGGTGCTGGAAATGAGCATGGCGGCAGCTTGGCCGGGCCGCGCCACCGGGGCAAGAGCGGGTGTCTGAAAAAGAAAAGCGCCGGACGGCGGGACCGTCCGGCGCTTGGGGAGAAGCTGATTGAATCCACGGCATCCTTTCTTTCCCATCCTCTCACTCCTGCTCATACTCAGATGAGCATCCCAAAACCTGCGCTTCGAACAGGAGTATGCGGGGAATGAAAAAGGCGCTCTCGATTAAATCAGCAGTTCCTCAATAGCGGTAGTAACCGCGCGGAGGCGGCTGGTTGTTATAGTAGCGTTGCGCGTTGCGCTGATCCTGAGCGTTGCCGACCATGTTGCCGCCGATCGCACCGACACCGGCGCCGATGGCCGCGCCTTCGAGACCGCGCCCGGATTGGTTGCCGATGATGCCGCCAGCGGCCGCGCCGCCGAGGGCGCCGAGCACGGTGCCGGTCTGGGCGTTGGGACCGGAGGCGCAGGACGCCAGAGCAGCTCCGCAGAGAAGGGTTAGAAAGATGCGTTTCATGAGGGTTTTATGGTTTGGGTTTGTTAGTGAGCGTCGTGTTATACGGCTCTTTCCTTGAGACGTCCAAAGTGCCAAGGCATTCAAACAAAATGCTTTTTTCACTCACGGCACCAGCAAGGTGGCCAGCGCCAGAAAGACCCCCATGCTGAAGACGTCCGAAGTGGTGGTCAAAAAGATGCTGGACGCCGTGGCGGGATCCGCCCCCAGCCGGCGCAGCAGCAGCGGAATCCAAGCCCCCGCGATGCTGGCGACGATGCAACTGGCGACCATCGCGACAAACACGACAAAACCGAGGCGGACGGCGAACTCGTTGCCCTCCCAAGAGGCATACAACCACATGCCAAGGCCAGCGGTGACGCCGACCAGCACGCCGTTGAGCAGCCCAAGCAATCCTTCCTTGAACACCAAGCGCCTTTTCTCGCCATCGTGCAGATCGCCCAAGGTCATGCCGCGCAGCGCGACGGCGAGGGCTTGGCACCCCGTGTTGCTGGATTGCCCGGCCAGCACCGGGAGAAAAGCGGCCAGCAGCACGAGGCGGTCGAGGGTGTCTTGAAACGCGGCGATCACCGCCGCCGCCACGAAGCAAATCAAGAGGTTCACCTGGAGCCAGGGATGGCGGAAACGCAGGCTGCGCAGCACGGGCGTGGCGAGCCGCTCCTCTTTTTCGACACCGACCATGGCGCCGGCCTGGGCGCTGATCTCGATGGCGCGCGCCTCGAACAGGTTCTGCCCACGCACCAGCCCGAGCAGGCGTCTCTCTTCGTCGCAAACGGGATAAACCGGGATGTGGCGGTTCACCGAGGCTCGCATCGCATCGGTCAGCTCCATCTGCGGCTCCAGCCAGAACAAACCCTGGGTGTACATGATCTCCCTCAACTCCTGCTGCGGGCGCGCCAGCATCAGGTCGCGCATCACCAGCACGCCGAGCAGCCGGTTCTCGTCGTCGGTCACGTAACCGTAGGTGATGAAGGCGCGCTGGGTGAGCTTGCGCAGACCCTCGATGGTCTCGGCCACGGTCATGCCGGGGCGGAAGACGCCCACCGGCGGCTCCATCAGCCAGCCCACGCTGTCCTCCGGGAAAGCTTGGTTGCTCATCCATTGCCGCGCTTTTTCCACGGGCGCGGCGGCCAGGATCTCGCAGCGCTGCTCGTCCTCCATCTCGTGCAAAATCTGCTGGGCCACCATGGGGTTGAGGTTTTGCAGAGCCTCGACCGCCGCCGCCGCGCCAGCCTCCAGCAGCAATTCCGCGCCCTCATGCGGCGCCCGGTCCCGCAACCGTTGCAGCAAATCGTCACCGTTTTTTTCCGAGGAGTCTTCCGGATTCATGCGCGCAGCATGAACGCAACCCGCGCGCCGCGCAACTCCCTCGTCCTCGTCCTCGTCCTCGATTCTTCGGATTTCGGATTTCGGATTTTCGAGGACGAGGACGAGCAGGAGAACGAGGACGATTGAATCCCGCTTGCCGCCCGCGAAAATCTGCGCTCATCTACCCGCCCTCATGAGCCGCTCTTACTCCATCGCAGTCCTTCCCGGTGACGGCATCGGCCCCGAAGTCATGGCCGAAGCCCTCAAGCTCCTGGAAGCCGTCGCCACTCGCGCCGGTGTCACCTTTCAGTTCGACCATCAACTCGTCGGCGGCGCCGCCATCGACGCCACCGGCAAAGCCCTGCCCCCTGAAACCATCGCCGCCTGCGAGGCAGCCGGCGCCATCCTCTTCGGCTCCGTCGGCGGCCCCAAATGGGAGCACCTGCCGCCGAACGAGCAGCCCGAGCGCGGCGCGCTGCTGCCGCTGCGCAAGCACTTCGGCCTCTTCGCCAACCTCCGCCCCGGCATCTGCTACCCCGCGCTCACCGCATCTTCCCCCGTGCGGCCCGATCTCGTCGAGGGCGGCTTCGACGTGCTCTGCGTGCGCGAACTCACCGGCGGCCTCTATTTCGGCCAGCCCAAATCGCGCGAGACCCTGCCGGACGGCGACATCCAGGTCATCGACACCATGGTCTATAAAAAGAGCGAGATCGAGCGCATCGCCCACGTCGCCTTCAAAGCCGCGCAACTGCGCCGCAAGCACGTCACCAGCGTGGACAAAGCCAACGTCCTCACCAACTCCGTGCTCTGGCGCGAGACCCTCATCGAAGTCGCCAAAAACTACCCGGACGTGACCCTCGCCCACCTCTACGTGGACAACGCCGCCATGCAGCTCATCAAAGCCCCGCGCAGCTTTGACGTGCTGGTCACCGAAAACCTCTTCGGCGACATCCTCAGCGACGAAATGGCCATGATCGCCGGCAGCCTCGGCATGCTGGCCAGCGCCAGCCTCGGCCAGCCAAAGGGTGACGGCCTCTACTTCGGCCTCTACGAACCCAGCGGCGGCACCGCCCCGGACATCGCCGGCAAAGGCATCGCCAACCCCATCGCCCAAATCCTCTCCACCGCCCTGCTCCTACGCTTCTCCCTGGGTTTGGAAAAAGAAGCCGCCGCCATCGAAGCCGCCGTGCGCCAAGTCATCGACAACGGCCTGCGCACCGGAGACATCTTCACCAGCGCCCCCGGCACCCGCTTGGTCAACACCGCGGAAATGGGCGCCGCCATCGTCGCGGCGTTGGGATAGACGCAAAACCCCCCACCCCGGAGGGCGGGATTCTATTCCCGCCCACTTTTCCGCGGGCGGAGGCGGCGCGGAGCCTCTCATGGCGGAGGGCGGGATTCTATTCCCGCCCACTTTTCCGCGGGCGGAGGTGGCGCGGAGCCCCTCATGGCGGAGGGCGGGATTCTATTCCCGCCCACTTTTCCGCGGGCGGAGCCGGCGCGGAGCCCCTCATGGCGGAGGGCGGGATTCTATTCCCGCCCACTTTTTCGCGGGCGGAGCCGGCGCGGAGCCCCTCATGGCGGAGGGCGGGATTCTATTCCCGCCCACTTTTTCGCGGGCGGAGCCGGCGCGGAGCCGTTGGAGTCAAGGCTTCAGCCGATCATTTCAGAGCGGTCTAACCAGCAGGGCACAAAACCCAAAAAGCACCCGGCGAGCCAGCGGCTCGCCCCACACCCCACCATCCTGTTAATCCCCCCAAATCCCGTCAATCCTGTCTAAAAAAGCCGCCGCCTGCCCCAAAGCCCCCCGCCCTGAAACTTGCCACCCCCGCCGCTTGACGGCTTGACGCCTGCGCAAGCATCCTTTAGTTTCGGACGAAATGACCGCCATTGCCTTCCCCCGATTTCTTGCTTTGACCACCGCGGCAGGCGTCCTGCTGGCGGGACAGCCGTCCGCTTTCGCGCTTTTTGACCTGTTCAAAAAACCGGACAAAAAAGTCCCCACCGCCAGCGAGCGCCAAGTGCAGGAAGGCCAAGCCGCCGCACTGCTGGCCGAGGCACGCGCCGCGCACAGCAGCGGCAACAGCTCGCGCGCCTCCGGCATTTACGAGAGCATCGTCAAACAATACCCCTTCACCCAAGCCGCCGCCGAGGCCGCCTACGCCCGCGCACTGCTCGTGCGCGAAACCGGCAAACTGCGCAAAGCCTTCGACGCCTTCCAGAGTTTCATCAGCGACTACCGCTCCAGCCCGCGCTTCACCGACGCCCTCGAACGGCAGTTCGAGATCGCGGAAGAAGCCAAGGGCGGCAAGAAACAGCGCAGCAAGATCCTCATCCCCATGAAGCTGGGCTCGGAAGACGTTGTCGAAATGTACCGCGCCATCATCAACAACGCCCCGTTCGGGAAGTTCGCCCCACTCGCACAGTTCAGCATTGGCGAGGTGTACCAGGATCGCGGGGACAAAGACTTGGCCGTGACCGCCTATCAAGCCGTCGTGGATAATTACCCGAACTCCAAGCAGGCCGCCGAAGCGCAGTTCCGCATCGGCTCCGTCTCCAACATCGCCGCCCAGCGCAGCGAAGACCGCTCCAACCTCACCGCCACGCGCGACGCCCTGACCTCCTATGTCGCCACCAACCCCAGCGGCGACCGCGCCGGCGAAGCCGAGCAAATCCTCACCCAGATCAACGCCGCCGAAGCCACCCAATCCCTCCACGTCGGCAAATTCTACGAACGCATGGGCAAACCGAAAGCCGCCGCCATTTATTACAACGAAGCCTTGAAATACGGAACCGCCGAAGCCTCCGCCGAAGCCCGCGAACTGCTGGCCCGCCTGTCCCAGACGAACCCGGAAGCCATGGCCGCCACCTCCGGCCAGCCGAACCAGGACTTCACCGTGCCCGCCGCCGTCGATCTGCGCGGACGCGACGACTACGTCGGCCCGCCCTCGCCGGAGCTGGCCAAGCTCAGCGAAAAACCGAAAATGCGCGCCGATCAGGATGACTTCATGCCCATCCCGCTGCAAGAGCCCACGCTGCCGACCCGCCCCGGCGGTGGTCCCGCCACCGCGCCCGGCACCCTGCTGCCGCCGTTGGACAGCCCCGCACCCCTGCTGCCTGTCCCGCCTGCCCCGGCCGCTCCCGGTGCCGGCATCCCGCCACAGCCTCCCACGGAGGGCGCGCCGCCGCTGCCCGTCCCACCCGCGCCCGCGGAACCGGCTCCCGCCGCTCCCGATAAACCCGCCGCCAATTGACCTCGATTTCCCGGCAGCCCTCCCGATTCGCACGCAGCCAGTCACTCCCCTTTCCCCTCATGAAGCTCCTCTCCCGCAGCCTGCTCCCCCTCCTGCTTCTCACGCTGACCGGTTGCGCCGGCTACCAGCTCGGCGGCGTCAAACCCGCGCACTTGGCCGGCGTCACCAAAATCGCGGTGCCCACCTTTGAAAACCTCACGCTCGAACCCCGTCTCGGCGCGCTGGTGACCAACGCCGTCATCAAGCAAATCCAAGCCGACGGCTCCTACCAGATCGTCTCCAGAGACCAAGCTGAAGCCGTGCTCGAAGGCCGTGTGGCGGATGTGGATCGCTCCCAATTCCGCGCCGTGCGCAACAACGTGCTGCGCACCTCCCAGCTCCTGGTGCGCCTGCGCACCGATTACAAACTCGTGAACCCCGCCGACGGCACCACCCTCCACCGCGGCCGCGCCTGGGGCGAGTCCTACATCGTCCTCGACCCGAACTTCCAGCTCTCCGAGCAGCAAGCCCTCGAAGACGCCTCCCAGCGCCTCGCCGTCACCCTCGCCAGCGAGATTTCCGAAGGGTGGTGAGGAAGTTGAGAGTTTGGAGTTGATGGTTGATAGACCAGCGGCTGATCCCTCATTCTCTCCGTCCCTCCTTCCCCCACTCGTGCCTCCCCCGCCCCCCGCTCCCGGCAGCCTGAGCCTCGTCGCCACTCCCATCGGCAACTTGGGTGACATCTCCGCGCGGGCGCTCGACACATTGCGCACCGCCACCCAAGTGGCCTGCGAGGACACCCGCCACAGCCAGCGCCTGCTGGCGCATCACGGCATCCGCGTCCCGCTCATCAGCCTCAACGAGCACAACGAAGCGCGCCGCATCCCGGAGTTGCTCCAGGCGCTGGCAGGCGGCGCGCGCATCGCGCTCGTGTCAGACGCCGGCATGCCCACCGTCTCCGATCCCGGCCAGCGCCTCGTGCAGGCCGTCATCGCCGCCGGCCTGCCGCTCATCGTCGTGCCCGGCCCCTGCGCGGTGCCCACCGCCCTGGCCGGATCCGGTCTGCCCGTGGTGCCGTTTTATTTCGGCGGTTTTTTGCCGCATAAAAAAGGCCAGCGGGAAAAGGAATTGCTGCGCGCCCTGGAGCGCGACTGCACCTCCGCGTACTTCGAGTCCCCCTACCGCTTGGCGGACAGCCTCGAAATGCTGGCCCGGCACGCACCGGAGCGCCGCGTGGTGGTGGCGCGGGAGCTGACCAAACACTTCGAGGAATTTCAACGCGGCACGGCGCGATTCGTGCTAGAACATTACACCGAAAAACCACCCAAAGGAGAAATCACCCTCCTCATCGCACCCGCCCAACTGCCCAAATGGATCTTATGGTAACAAGCACAAGGCAAAGCGCAGAGCGCAGGGCGCAAAGCATGCCCCGTCGTTCTCGCTTGGCTTGTCCCACGCCCTGCCCTCTGCGCTGCGCCTTGCCTCTCCAATCCTGTTAATCCTTCAAAATCCTGTCCATCCTGTCTATAAATAACCGAGACCCCAGAACCCACTCAATTTTCCCCATGTCCCCCAGCGAACTCGGCAACAGCCCTGAAAACCTCAAAGCCTCCATCGCCAACCATTTGCGATTCACCCTCGGCGCTTACGTCGCCTCCGCCACCGACAACGACTGGTGGGTGGCCACCTGCTTGGCAGTGCGGGACCGCGTCATGGAACGCTCCACCCAGACCCGCACCCTGCACCGTGCCAGCGGCGCGCGGCGCGTGCATTACCTCTCCCTGGAGTACCTCATGGGCCGCCTGCTGGAGAACAACCTGCGCAACTCCGGCCTCTACGACGCCTCCAAACAGGCGCTCGCGGAGATGGGCAAGGACCTCGACGAACTCCTGTACAGCGAGCCTGACATGGGCCTCGGCAACGGCGGCCTCGGCCGTCTCGCCGCCTGCTTCATGGACAGCCTCAGCACGCTGAACCTGCCCGCCATCGGTTACGGCATCGACTACGAATTCGGCCTCTTCCGCCAGGAGTTCGTCAACGGCCGCCAAGTCGAGCATCCCGACGCTTGGCAGCGCGACGGCAGCCCGTGGAAGATCGCCCGCACCAGCTACCGTCAGACCATCCATCTCTACGGCCATGTGGTGCAGAAATTCGACGACTGCGGCCACCCGCATCACCAATGGGTGGATACCAAATGCCTGCTCGGCCTGCCGTTTGACATCCCCATCGTCGGTTACGACTCCAACACCGTCAACGTCCTGCGCCTCTGGCGCGCCCAAGCCGACGAGGACTTCAACCTCCAAATCTTCAACGAAGGCAGCTACGTCGAAGCCCTGCGGGAAAAAGCCCTGGCCGAGACCGTGTCCAAAGTGCTCTACCCCAACGACGCCACCGAGAGCGGCAAAGAACTGCGCCTCGTGCAGCAGTATTTCTTCGTCGCCTGCTCCCTCGCCGACATCGTGCGCCGCTTCAAAGCCGGCTACGATCTGCCGTGGAGCGAGTTCCCCTCCAAGGTGGCCGTGCAACTCAACGACACCCACCCCGCCGTCGCCGTGCCCGAGCTGATGCGCATCCTCGTGGACGACGAGGGGCTGCCCTGGGACGAAGCCTGGAAAATCACCCAGGCCACTCTCTCCTACACCAACCACACCCTGTTGCCTGAGGCCCTGGAAACCTGGAGCACCGGGCTGTTTGAAAAAGTCCTGCCGCGCCACCTCCAGATCATCTACCAGATCAACCAGCGCTTCCTCGACGACGTTGTCGAAAAACGCTGGCCCGGAGACGACGAGAAAAAACGCGCCCTTTCCCTCATCGAGGATCGCGGCGGCCAATTCGTGCGCATGGCGCACCTCTCCGTACTCGGCGGGCACGCCACCAACGGCGTCGCCGCCCTGCACACCCGCCTCTTGTGCGAGCGCCTGTTCCCCGAGTTCCACGAGCTTTACCCCGAGCGCTTCCTCAACCTCACCAACGGCGTCACCTTCCGCCGCTGGCTGGACGTCTGCAATCCCCAGCTCTCCGCCCTCATCAAGGAGTGCATCGGCGAGGCTTGGCTGAAAGACGCCTCCCACCTGTGCGAACTCGACCGCTTCGCCGACGACGCCGGCTTCCGCGCCCGCTTCCAGGACATCAAGCGCGGCCACAAAGTCGTGCTCGCCAAAATGATCCAAGACCAGCTCGGCGTCATCGTCAGCCCGGACGCCCTTTTCGACGTGCAGATCAAGCGCCTGCACGAATACAAGCGCCAGCATCTCAACCTGCTGAACATCCTCACGCTCTACAAACAAATCCTCGACGACCCCGGCGCCGACTTCCACCCGCGCGTCTTCATCTTCGGCGCCAAAGCCGCGCCCGGCTACTTCCTCGCCAAAAACATCATCCACTGCATCAACGCCGTCGCCGCCCGCATCAACAACGACCCGCGCGTCAACGGCAGGCTGCGCGTCGTCTTCATGCCGAACTACGGCGTCAGCGTGGCCGAGCGCATCATCCCCGCCGCCGACCTCAGCGAGCAAATCTCCACCGCCGGCAAGGAAGCCTCCGGCACCGGCAACATGAAGCTCGCCCTCAACG
>CAZNKC010000044.1:0-8751 GCA_964573315.1 uncultured Verrucomicrobiaceae bacterium
GGACAGAGGACGCGGAGGTTGTAAAAAAATTCTCTGCGCCCTCTGCCCCTCTTTTCCGTGTCTTCCGCGTGTTCCGTAGGCCGCTCTTTTTTCGAGGACGAGTAGGAGGACGAGGACGATTTAGAGTTCCTCATACACTCGCAACAATCGCTGCCAGTGCGCCGCGTAGGTGAAGTCGGCGGCGCGCTCTTTGCCGGCGGTGATGAGGCGGTCGCGGAACGCGGCGTCATCCAGCAGGCGCCGGCAATGCGCGGCGGCGGCGGAGGGATCGTGGGGATCGAACATCAAAGCGGCGTCACCGGCCACTTCCGGCAGGCTGGCGGCGCGGCTGCAAACGACGGGGCAGCCGGCAGCCATCGCTTCAATCACCGGGAGACCGAAGCCTTCGTTGGTGGAAGGCATGATGAAGACGGCGGCATGAGCATAAGCGGCGGCGAGTCCGGCGTCCGATACTTTGCCCAGTTCGTGCAAGCCGGCGTGGTCACGAATGGCGGAGGCTAGCGGCGCGTCCAGCAAAGCTCCGGCGCGCACGATGACCGGGCGGGAGCCGGTGGCGGCGAGCTGCCGGGCCAGTTCGGGCAGGATGGCGAGGTTTTTGCGCGGGGCGTTGTGGCCGACGCTGAGGATGAAAGGCGGCAGCGCGGCGAGACGGCGCGCCGTATCGGAATCGGACGGCGGCAGGCTGGCCGCTCCCATTGAGTTCACCACCAAGCGGTCGCGCGGGATGCGGAGCAGGCGGTGGACCTCCTCGCGGGTGTGTTCGGAGACGCAGACGAGTTTGCCGGCGCAGGCGAGATGAGAGACGTCTTTTTGATAGCGCGCGCGCTGCGACGGGCTAAGACCGCCGGGATCGGTCAACGGGATCAGATCATGCACCGTGACCACCGTGCGCACACCGGGGCGGACGTGCGCGAGCAGATGGGCGAAGCTATGATCCAGCACATGCAACACGCCGCCGGTGACACGCAGGCGGATTTGCACGGGATAAAGAAACCGGCGCTGGATGAGCCGTGTCAGACGCGAGCGAGCGGGCTGCTCGGGCGGCGCTGGCGGCAGGAGAAAGCTAACATCGGGATGCGCGGCGGCCTGCGCGCGCATTTCACCCGCGTAACGGTTCATGCTAACCCAGCCCATGCCGGGATGGGTCGGGGCGATGAAAACCGGGCTGGACATGAGATGCTTGATGAAACTTTATGACGAACCGGCGCAATGCGGTTTGGCCGTTTGCCGCGGCGCATGACGGCTGGGTGGCGCATTTATTCTTTGCGGGCTTCGGTAAACGTGTCGGGAAGAGCCGTGTGGAGGTCCACACCCTCCACCGCCACGCCGCTGCCGTGGCGCAGTCTCAAGATGAACCGGCAAAAATGGAAAAAGGCTGCGCCAAACATGGCGCGCAATCTTCCTCCCACGGATTTAGAGCAGTAGTAAATCCCGCGAACACGCGGCTTCACGAAGCCGCAGGCTCTCAGACATTGCGCCAAGCTCGACGGAGTGTGCCCGGTTTCGTGTGTGAAATCACCATAGCGCGTGGCGGTGGAGAGGGGGCTTTGCGCGTTGAAAGTGAGCAGCCATAGGTGGCCACCAGGCTTCAGTGCGCGGTGGGAGGCCAACAGGAAGCGGATGAACTCGTCCTTGGTCAGGTGCTCAATGATATCTTTCGCGTGAATCAAGTCGTATGTTTCGCGGCGGGCTTCCAAGTGCTCAATCACATCCGCCTGAATCCACTGCGTGCCGCTGCCGCCATGCCCGCTGGCGATGGCAAGGTCCGCCTCCGAGCCGTCAACCCCGGTGAGGTTGGTGAATCCTTTCGCGCCGAGCCAGGCAAGCCACTCCCCCTTGCCGCAGCCGAGGTCGGCGATGGCGGCACCCGCATCCGTCGGCAGCGCGGAGTACACGGCCTCATATTGAGCGAACTGCTGCTCTGGGTCGTACGTCTTTTGAGCGCTGAACGCGGCGGAATAGTCACGATAGAGAATGTCACGATAGAGGCTCATGTTCAGCGGGGTTCAGTCATCATGGCGGGGTCATGGCGAGGCGACCGCGTTTGCAGCACCTCCAGCCAGTCGCCGTTGCCGGGCCGGATGCTGTGGCGGGCGATTAGCTGCCGGCGGCTGTGTTCCAGGCTGGCGCGCAGGGCGGGATCCCGCAGCCGTCCGTCCAGCTCGCGGCAGGCGGTGATCCAAGCGCCCGGTTCCAGATTCTGGAGCAAGGGCAGCGGATAGTCGCACCCGGCAAAAAGCTCGGCGATGCCCATGCTGTGATTCGCCAGCACGGGCACGGCGCAGGCCAGGGCTTCCATGGCCGCGGTCAGGCCGGCAGGCTCGCCGCAAGGCAGGATGGGCAGCAGCACCGCGCGCGCGCCTCGCAGCGCGGCCCGGTACTCCTCGTGCGGCGCGTTGATCATCAGCTTGAATCCGGGAAGCGCGGCGCAGGGGCCGAGCTTCTCCGCCAGGGCGAACGAGCGTCCGGCGCGCGTCACCGGCAGGCCGGCTTCCAGCAGCGGCCGTATCAGGGCATCGTCACGGCGAGCGTGGCCGGGCAAAAACCAGGGGCCCGAAAGAGCGGACGCGGCCGGCTGGTACCAATCCGTGTCGATGCGCCAGCGCAGGAGGCGTACATGCCGCGCGCCAACCGCGCCGCCCCAGCGCCGGGTTTGCTCGCTGGTGATCAGGTCCACCGCAAACGCCTCGGGAGCGCGGCGCAGCCAGGGCAACAGGCGTCGTTTGGCCTGATCATGAAACGCGAAGCGGCGGATGTGTTTGCCGCGCGTGTCGAGCAAGCCAACACGGGCCGCGGCCAGCAGCAGGTTGAAGAACATGCCGTCCAGGCAGTAAATCGTCCCGGCGCCGCGCGTCAAATGCCAGTGCCGCAGCAGCAGCCGGGCGGCTTCCCAAATCCGCCGGATGTTTCCGGGGCGGCGGCGGAAGTAGTCCTCGGCCTCGTCATCATCGGCGCAAGAGCGCAAGCTAAGCACGCTGACATCCGGCCCCGCCTCGGAGGCATCCAGGTACCGGCGCGGTCCGCCCGCCCGCGAACGAACCACATAGTCTGCCAGAATCAGGGAGCGCATGAGGGGCGGGACAGTCCTTATCCCAACAGCGGACGCGCCACGATTGCCCGGGGCGGGCCGTCTTTATCCGGAGCCCCGGGGTTTGGCGCGGGCTGGCTGGATTGATGATAGATCACGTTGGAGTTCAACGCGCCAGCGATGAACCAGAAGAAGAAATTCACCGGAAAGGTGGCGGTGACGTTGCCGGCGAAGACATTATGCACCAGCAGGCCGAATTCGGTGGCGAGCATCCACAGGCACATGAAAAAAATCGGCGTGCCGCGCAGGCGCAGCACGGAACGGTGAATGGAAGAGAGGCACCAAACGGCAAGAATCAACAGAACGAGCAGCGGCACCCACCCGGACTTCAGCAGGGTGCCGGAGATGACATCATGGGAGGCGACCTCCCCGGAAGCCAGAAGTTGTTCGGCCACCTTCGGACCGTAACCGAACATCGTCCACATTTTGGGATTGTGGGCCAGATCATGCATGCCATCCAGCCGCGCGCCCAGCGTCCAGAAGCGCGTCAACTGCTCGCCCAGCGCGCTGCCGCCAAAATTGTCCATGGCCCAGAGCGTGAAGTTAGTGATCATCTCCTTCAGTGGGCGTGCGAACAAGCAAGCGGCGACGAAGCAGGCGGCCATGCCGGCATAGATGGCGGCCGTCATCCTGCCGCGGGCGAAGAAGGGCAGCAGCAAGATCGGCAGCAGCCAGTTCACATTCGCGGTTCGTGTCAGGCTGACCACGGTGCCGGTCACAAAGACCAGCCACAGCACAATCCCCATTTTGGACCAGTTGGCGCGGCCGCTGGCGCGGTAGTGGGAGCGCACCATGAGCGCCAGACAGGCGCAGACGGCGCACGAGGTGCCGAAGGGGGACGAGTCGGTCAGCGTGGAGAAGGGCCGCGGACGGGTGTCCTCAAGATGCTTGGAAAGGATGGTGAAGCCGGACTTCAAGTAATCAATCTCAAAGTCGCTCAAGCCCATGATCTGCTGTTTCAAACCGTACAGCGCCACCGGCACGAACACCACCAGGGTAAACTTGACGAAGCGCAGGATTTCACCCGGAGTGCGCAGCACATTGGGCACGATGACCAGCAAAAAGATATAGGAAGCGCTGTCCGCCAGCGAGGCCAGCGAGCCAAAACCGCCGCCCGAGCGCATCAACGCAACGCCTGACAGTCCGAACCCACCCAGGCACAGCAACAGGGTGCTGACGGTTCGTTTTTTGAAAAGCGTGCCGTCATACAACTCGCGCGCCAGCACGCTGGCGAAGATGCCCGCCAGGGTCAGCGGGCAGAGAGCGCGCACCCACATGATGTCCATCATGCCGAAGCGCCCGTCCAGGATCATCAAACGCTTCAACAGATCGCTGTAAGCGGCCAAAATGACCAGGTAGCGCATTCCGAATCCCGGATTGAAAAGGCCTATCAGGCAGGAGGCCACCGCCGCGTAAAACGCGATGCCGCCGATGATGTTGCCTCCGTCCAAAAGCACGGAGAACAGCACGTAAAAGACCAGCCCGATGGCGGCGATGCTGAACGGCAGTCTCGAGTTCATGTCATGATGCCGCGGCCAGCGGCGCGGGTGAGACCCGGCGGTCGAGGATGAGCGTCTCCATCTCCGGCGCCTCGGGACTGCGCGCGACGAGCAATCCATCGTGCGAAAAGGTGGCGTCGAGATCGATGTCCTGATGCACCCGGTAGCCGCGCTCCAGCAGCCAGGCGGCGCACTCGCGGTGCAGCGCGTTGGAGTGAGTGGAGATGAAGACGTAGTCCACGCGCCGTTCCGCGAACGCCCGCGCCGCGCCGCGCAGCATGCCCGTCTCCCAGCCCTGGATGTCGCTGTGCAGCAAATGCACGCGCGCGATGCCATGCTCCCGCATCAAACCGTCCACGGAGATTTGCGGCGGCGCGCCGTCCGGCTGGTGCTCCTCGCCGGCCAGCGCCTGAATGAAGCGCCCTTCCCGCCGGTTGAGCGCGAAGTTGGCGCGGCCTTTTTCCAGATTGCCCAGCTCCGGCTCCACCATCCAATTTTGCGCCTCCGGCACCACGCTGGCGAACCACAGCGAGTAGAATGCCCAGTACGCGCCCAGCTCCATCATCACCGCCCCCGGCGGCAGCAGGCCGAGCACCTGGGCGAAGACACGCTCCTCCTGTGGCTCATGGCAGCCGCGATTGCGCTCCAGGATGCGCTGGGAACCCCAGCCGTAGTAACTGCCGGCGTGAAGCTTCAAACCGTTGTGCATGGTCATCAGCCCGTCGCGCACGCGGCCCGCCTCCGGGTGGCGCGGCAGATGCGCGTTGTCCGCGCAAGCCAGCACATCCGCCAGTCGCTGATCCCAAAGGCGACGCTCCGGCGGCGGCAGCAGGCAGTGAAACGCGACGCGGTTGATGAACCGCTGCCAGGGCAGCGGCAACCGGTCGCGCACGCGCACAAGACGTTGTTTGAGGGAAGCTGGATTGGACATGAAGGGTTTTGTGAAGCGGCTAATTCAAACCGCGGCAACCGGCGCAGCTTCGCTGTCATGAAGCATGGCGCGCACGCGCTGCCACGTCAATTCGGGCGCCAGCCCGGCCATGCAGGGCGCGGTTGTTTGCGGCGGCTGCGCCGGTTCCGCCAGCAGCCGGCAGGACGCCGCCAGGCAGGGCGCGCAGTCGAGGCCGGCCTCCAGCACAAGCGCGCGCGGGTTGCGAAAGGGGCCGGTCTTGGCGGCATCCGTGGGGCCGAAGACCGCGGCCGCCGGCGTGCCCAATCCAAGAGCGATATGAAACAGGCCGGAGTCGTTGCCGATGAAACCGCGCGCGCGGCGGATCAAGCCGGCGGCCTGCTCCAGGCTGGTCTTGCCCAGCAAATCATGCGCGCCGGCGGGCATCATGCCCTCCGGCATGTCTCCCGCCGCCCCGAGCGCCACCACCTCGTAACCCTCCTCCAAGGCCAGCTCCATGAGCCGGGCGAAATGCGCTGGCGGCCATTTTTTGTTGTCCATTCGGACGAACGGATTGCCGGCGCCCGGCGCCACGCACACGTAGGGGGCGGACGGCTTCAAGCCCTCGCGCAAAGAGTCCCGGCCGAAATGCTCCAAGTCATAGCCCAAGCCGCGGTCGTGATGCCCCGTCACCTGCTCCCAAAGTTCCAGGTATTTCAGCGACTCGTGCTTGCGGTCCAGAGCGGCGTCCGCTGGCACCTCATAGGGGTGGGTGAAAAGACGCAGCGGCTTCCAGCCGCGCGTGACAAAACCGGCCCGTGCTCGCGCCCGCGCCAGCCGGCTGAGGACCAGATGCCTCCAGGTCATGCCCAAACAGAACAGCGCGTCAAACGGTCCTTCCCGGCGCACCCTCAACCAAAGCCGGAGCAGGCCCGGGTTGCGCGCGCCGGCATGGGTTTCCGACGCTCCAAGCGGAATCAACCGGTCTATCCACGGCGCGCCTGCCAACACCGGAGCGGCATTGGCGCTGACAAAACAAACGATCTCCGCGTCCGGCCTGTCGGCGCGCATCTGCCGCAGCAGCGGCGTCATCTGCACGGCATCGCCCACGCCGCAGAGGCGGCAGACGGCGATGCGTTCCTGTTTCGCTCGGTTCATGTACTTTCCGCCATTTCACTTGCGGCGGCGCGGACCGGTTGACGGCGCAGGGAGTTCCAGCTTTTGGCTTTCCATATCCATAGCGGCGCCGTGAGCGAGGCGGCCTGCTGGCGTCCGATGGGACGCAGTGAGGGAATGACAAGCGAGCCGCCAAACCACACCAACGCGTAGGTGATGACCGTGGCCCAAGCTGCGCCCAGCGCGCCGTGCTTCGGAATCAGGAACAGGTTCAGCAGGATATTCACCAGCACGCCAACCAGCGCCGCCTGCGCGCCGAGGCGCGCTCTTTTCTCCACCACCAGCACGCTGTTGCGCAGCTCTCCGTGCAGAAACGGCAGGGCGGCGATGCAATGCACCATGATAACATCCGCGGCGGTGGCGAACGCCTGCCCGTAGAGCAGGGTGGTGATCTCTCGTCCCGCCAGCCACCAACCCAGTACGGAAGCGTAGGCGGCAGTCGTCATCACGCCGAACAACACCGCGCGCTGCCGCTCATACACGGCGCGATCTTGCGCGAAGCTCTCCGACAGCCGCGGCAGGAAGGTGACGATAATCATCGGGCCGATGGCGTACACCACTTCGGAAAGCCGCGTGGCAGCGGCGTAAATGCCGGCTTCGGCAGCTCCAGAGATTTTGAAAACCATCATCTGGCCGATCTTGAGCAGCAGCAGCGTGCCGGAGTGGGCCAGAAACAACGGCAGCGACTCGCGCATCAGCGCGCGCGCGAGGCCGGAATCCCACTGTCGCAAATCTCGCAGCCAGCCGCGTCGCGCCGCCCAGCTCCAGGCCACCGCCGCGCCGACGAGCGCATCCATCGCAAAGGTGGCGGCGGCGAAGACGAGGTTGGCCCCAGTGAGGATGCAGACGACCTTGAGCGCGCTGGAGACGAGATTGGCGATGAGATAAAGCTTGGCGGTGCGATGAGCCTGATGCGCCGCGTCCCAGCGGGAGAGTACGATGATCCAGCCGTTCAGGAACAGCGGGGCGTACATCACCAACCCCAGCACCAACAGACGCGTGCCGCCCCAGAACCAAGCCACGGCCAGCGCCACGCCGAACATGGCGGCGCCGAGCGTCGTCGTGATACGGGCGGCGGTGCCGAAAAGGGCCGCCGCGTCCCGTGGCCGCATCGCCAGCTCCTTGATGAGCACATGGCGGATGCCGAAGTCCGCCACGAATCCCGCCAGCGCGCCGATCACTGCCGCCGTGCCGAGAAGACCGTTGTTCTCCGGCCCGATCGTCCGCGTCAACCAAGCTCCGATGAACAGCGCCAGCAGCAGACGCACGGCCTGGGACAGTGCCAGCCAGGAGATGTTGCGAATGATCACGGATTAGAGTTGGCCGCTATGGACGCCGCCAATATCCAGACGGGTCGTTGGTATTCCGCCAATAACGGAGCCCTGCCGGCCGGGCTAGCGATGGCGTTCCGCAACGATCATCGAGTAGGCGTCTGACGGCTTGTGGGCATCCGGATGCACGATCGTCTCCGAGATGAACTTAAAACCCAGAGCCTGCAGCCGGTCCACCAGCCAACGGTGATTCGCCTGGCTCTGAGTTTCCGCGGTCAGCGCATGGAGTTTCCCGGCATAGACTCCCAGGCCTTCGAAAATGTCGCACTCCGCGCCTTCGGCGTCGATCTTGAGCAAATCCGGCGGCGGGATGACTCCGTCATCGATCAAGGCGTCAAGACGATGAATGGCAACCCTCCGGCGGTCCAGATCCGGTTGTGAGTCATACAATTCGAGGCGGTGCCCGCCGCTGTTGTTAGGATCGATGATGATATCGAGTTCCCCGGACTGCCGCCCCAGAGCGTGGGCGTGGACTTGCGGTGTGTTTTGCCGGCACATCTCGAATTCCACCGGTTCAAAGCTGTGAATGATCGTCCCGGGATATTTCATGGCAAGATAGACGGAGGCGAGACCGATGTTTGCCCCCGCGTCCACGATCACTTTGGGAGAATAGGCGCTTGGCAGGGAGTACCATTCGTTCTGAAAAAGATCGGCCAGGATGATGATGTCGGTTCCATTGTTGCGCAGATGGATCGAGCGCCGCCGGCCGTAGAGCACGATGTCCAAGCTGTGGACCGTGCCGGGGAAGGCCCACCATTTGCGGTTGAC
>CAZNKC010000044.1:8851-28912 GCA_964573315.1 uncultured Verrucomicrobiaceae bacterium
CCGAGCTGTTTCTCCACCCAATCACACAGCAGATGGCCGGCGATCAGGTGGCATTCTTGGATGCGGGCGGTGATGGCGGAGGGGGCGTGGAAGACGAACTGCGCCGCTTCGGAGCAGGGGCTCGGATTTTGCCCGGTGAAACAGACGGTCACGCAGCCGGCGGCGTTGGCGGCTTCCAGCCCGAGCAGAATGCTGCGACTGTTGCCTGAGGTGGAGATGCCGAGGGCGACGTCGCCCGGCCGGGCCAGCGCCTCGATCTGGCGCGCGAAGACGGTGTCGAATCCGAAGTCGTTGCTGTGCGCGGTGAGGATGGAGGTGTCCGTGGTCAGGGCGATGCCGGCCAGGGCGCGGCGGTTGGCGCGGTAGCGCACGACGAGTTCCGCGGCGAAATGCTGCGCGTCCGCGGCGCTGCCGCCGTTGCCGAAAAAGAGGATTTTGCCGCCGCCGCGCAAAGCCCGTTCCCAGGCTCCGGCGATGGCTTGCACCTGCGCGGCACAGTCCGGCAGGGCGTTGACGGCCTGGAGATGCTCGTCCAGGTGGGCGGAAAAATGAGTGGCGAAGTCAGGCATGGTTCCAGTGAATGGTGAGGCGGATCGCGCGGCGGACAAGCACGAGTTCAAGCCGGAGCGACGGCTTCGTTGAGGATTTCGTCGAAGGATTGCCGCCAGCGTTCGGGAGACGCCTCCCTGAGCAGCCAGTCGCGGCCATTCCGCCCGAGCGCGGCGCGTTCATCGGCGGACATGGCTTCCAGGGCGCGCACATCGCGGAGGATTTCACCGGCCGCGCCCGGCTCGTGCAACAGGCCGGTCCGTCCGTGAGAAACGGTCTCACCGAGTCCGCCGGCGCGCGCCGCCAGCATGGGTTTGGCGTGATCGTAGGCTTCGTACACGACGATGCCGAGCGGCTCCCACCACAACGAGGGCGCGACCACCGCGCGGCAGCGCCGGAGCAGGTCTTCCTTGGCTTGCCCGTTCACATGGCCCAGCATTTCGACATGCGGATTCTCCGCCGCCGCTTGATTTGCCTGGGATGCCAGCGGGCCATCGCCGGCGATCTTCAAAACCGGTGTCTGCCGGCCCAGCAGACGCTCCAGCTCGCGCCATGCCTCCAGCAGCGGCAGCACGCCTTTTTCTTCCACCAAACGTCCGAGAAAGAGGTAAAATCCGGCGTCCTCGGCGGGCGGCGTTTGCGGCATCGGATCCCAGGCATGGCGCAGCGTGTGGATGCTGTCCGGCGAAAATCCGCGCTCGATCAAGCGCTCCCGCATGAAGTCGGAGATGGCGATCCATTTGCGGACCACGCGCAGCCAGCCGGAACGGTGCAGCCGCTTGAGCATCAGGGCAAAGAGGGCGGACTTGATGACGGAGCCCTGCCAGGAGCCGTGCCGCACCTCGGGGCCGAAGTGCCCACTCAAGGAATCGGCCAGAATGCGACCCTTGGCATACAAGGTGCCGCTCACACTGAACGGGCGGAAGTTGTGCAGGTACTGGATCACCGGCAGCCGCGCCGTCTGGGCGCGACGGTAGAGCGTCGGCGAGCCCACGGGATAGATGTTGTGAAACAAGGCCACGCGCGGGCGCTCGGTCTCGATACAGCATTGCAGGAGGTTTTCGCTTTTGGGATTGCCGAACAGCAGCCGCGCCTGCTTGAGCGCGCCCGCCACGCCTCGTCCCTGCCAGTCACCGCTGTCAAACAAACAGCGGCTGACTTGGTGATGCGCAGACAAGTGGCGGCAGATCCGGTCCACGGATTTCTCCTCGCCGCCGGGCTGGAGATAGCGGTTGAATACTTGGAGTATCTGCATGGCTCAATGCGCCGGGCCGGTGTGTCAGGATACGGCCAGTTTTTGACGCGCCGCGGCGCGACGACCACCGCGGGTCGCGCCCGCTTCCATTTGCAGCCGCTTGCGCTCCACCGTGCGCTCCACCAACCGGGCGTAACGCAGCGCCCACGCCGCGGGGTCCGTCGCGGTCTGCAACCAAAGCCTGCCTTGCCGCCCCATCTCGCGCCTCCGGCTCAAGTGGCTGGTTTGCAGCGCGGTCAATGCCCGTTGAAAATCCCCGGCGTCGCCCGGCTCAAACTGAAACCCGGTCTGCCCGTGCCACACGATCTCGCCCAGGCCGCCGCTGCGCGCCGCCAGCACGGGTTTCTCCATTTCATAGGCCTCGAACACCACCATGCCCATGACCTCCCACCATAGCGAGGGCACCACTACCGCCGAGCAGCCGCCGAGCAGCCGCCGTCTTTCCTCCGCGCCGACGAGGCCCGCATACCGGACGCCTGCAAGACCGGCGCTGCGCTCGCGCACCATCGCTTCCAACGGTCCGGCGCCGGCGATCACCAACTCCGGCATGGGCCGCCCTGACCGCTCCGCCTCCGCCCAGAGGTCCAGCAAAAACAACACTCCCTTCTCCGGCACCAGCCGCCCCAAAAACAGCAGATACCCCTCGTCCCGCCATTCCGCCGGCGGCGGTTCGAGCTGGCGCGGCGGCAGCATCACTTCGATGCGCTCCGGGTCGATGCCTGCCGCGGCGAACTTGGTTTTCTGAAACTCGGCCGGCGCCAGCCAGGAGGTCACCGCTTCAAAGGCGCCCGTTCTGAAATAGGCTTTCAACAGCAGCGAGATGAACAGCGTCTGCCAGCGCGATCCCCGATAGGTGCCGGCAACGATCTCCGGCCATACATTCCCGCGAAAACCCTGGTCGAGAATTCTGCCGTCATGCCAAGCCGTACCGCCCGGTGAAAAGGGGCGGTAGTTATGCACATACTTGATGACCGGCACGCCCAGTTGAGCGGCCAAGTGATAAAGACCGAGCGAGCAGACCGGCAGCACGTTGTGCAGCAGCCACACATCGGATTGATGCGCCTCATGCGCCGCGCGCACCGCGCGCAGGGCGGCGGGACTATGGAAGGCGCGGAAAGGCTGTGTCAGTTTATTGAGCAGTGGCTCCCGCGCCCAATCCCCGCTGCGGAAATACAAATCCGCCCAGTCCGGCCCCTGCATCAGCGCGGACAGGCTGCGCACGATGTTTTCCTCCCCGCCGTACTGCTGGTACACGTTGAAGATTTGCAGTGTCTTCATGCGGAGTCGTGGTGATGCAGACGGTCCCGCCTGCCGGGTTAATCGGCAAAGGCCGCCAGCAGCTCTTCCGGTGTCAGGCGCGCGGTGCCGAGCTTGCCGACAACCACGCCGCTGGCGCGGTTGGCAATCTCGGCGGCGGAAATAGCGTCGAGGCCGGCGGCCAGCGCCAGCGTCAGCAGCGCGATGGCGGTGTCTCCCGCGCCGGACACGTCAAACACTTCCCGCGCGCGCGTCGGGATATGATGCGGCTCGGCGCCGCGCTGGAAAAGCAGCATCCCCTGCTCTCCCAGGGTGATGAGGATTTTCGGCGTGTCCCATTTTTCCATCAAGACGCGGCCCACATCGAGCAGCTCCGGGTTTTCCGCCGGCGGTTCCGGCAGCAGGCGGTCGGTCAATCCGGCGGCGGAGAAGGCTTCGAGCCGGTTCGGTTTCACCAAGCTGACGCCGCGCCAGAGGAGCGGATTGTGCGGCGAGGGATCGACGGTGACGATGATCCCGCTCTCCGCCGCCACTTTGGCGATCACATCCACCAGCGCGGCGGTGACGAACCCCTTGCCATAGTCTTCGATGATGACCGCATCGAGTTCCTGCGCCATCGCCCGCAGGCGGCGCTCCACCTCCGCCAGTTCCGCCCCGGTGAGCTGGAGCAGGCGCTCCCGGTCCACCCGCACGATCTGCTGCTGCCGCGCGGTGACGCGGGCTTTGGAGATGGTCGGCACTTCATCGCTGATGAGGAGCGGGGAAGGGTCCACTTCATCCACCGCCAGCAGCTCCCGCAGCCGGTCCGCCGCGCTGTCCCGGCCGACGCGCCCCATCAAATGCACCTGCTTCGAGAACGATGCGATGTTGCGCGCCACGTTCGCCGCGCCGCCTGGATACCACGTTTCCTTCGTCACCTCCACCACCGGCACCGGCGCCTCCGGCGAGATACGGCGCACGTTGCCCCAGATGAAATGATCCAGCATCACGTCGCCAACGACGAGGAGGCGGGCGCGGGAGAAGGACTCGATGTGGTCGGGAGTCACGAAGGGTTGGAGTTCTATGACGCGACCAGACTGGCCGCTGGCGCCTTGGGAAATCCGTTAGCCCGCACTGGCTGTACCGATGTCAGTTCTCACTGCTCGCGGGCGTCCAGCCATGCGGAAACCGCCCGCCAGGAGTCCAACTCCAGCATTTCGACCAGGAGCTTTTGCATGTCGCCTTCTGACAGCCGGCTGATGCGGTCGCGCGTCATGTCATCGCAAGGCCCAAAACGGGCCATGCCCACCAAAGTCAAAGAAGAAAGGATACCCTCACCACGGCCTTCTTCCCGGCCTTTTTCAATGCCCCTTTCAATGCCTTCATCGAGCAATTCGCGGCCCACGACGGTGTCGCGCACATCTGGCAGGTCGAGGATCATGGTGATTTCCTTTCGGGTTTTGTGTTTCAGACGTTCAAACAGCCAGTCGCAGAAGACCCGCAAGAGGGTGTGGCGCAAATCCGATGCGACGGGGGCTTTTTCGAGGGCATGGTAATAGTGTTTCGCGCTGCATTCAAGCTCGTTCGATGTCTCAATGAACACCGGGGCGAAAACCGCGACCAGCGGATGCAGCGGATCGCTTTGTTTGAGGAAGTGCAGCGCCTCATCCAGGTACACCGGGCGGATGATCTCGTTCCACGGTGCGGTTTGCGGATCAAGAGCGCGGGTAGCAAAGAAAACGATGCCCTGAATGGGCCGCGGCAGGTGCGGCTGCTGAGCCAGAGCCATCATCGTGACGGTGCGGTTGTAAATGGCGGCGTCCTCGTAAAACTGCACCTCCAACAGGCTGATGGGCTGCTCCGCCTCATCGGGCACAATCAAACCGTCCGTGGTCCGCTCAATTTCCTTGAACGTGGTGGACTCCATCCGGCAGGAGCCGGGTGAAGGCAGCGCCGCGAGTTCAAAAGCCAACTCCGGTCCGGCGCGGAAGATGAGATAAACTTGTTTGTCAGTGCGCATCGGGCGGACTCCACCGCTTTTCCCTCGCTATGAACCCGGCAATGAAATGAGCGCGAGTGGCGCGCGCCACAATGAGGACGGCTCGCCCTCATTACCCCCGCCGCGCCCGCACCGCCGCCGCCAGATCATCCAGCATCGCCTCCGTGGTCTCCCACGAGACGCAGGCGTCGGTGATGCTTTGACCGTAGGCCAGTTCCGCGCCCGGCTTGGCGTCCTGGCGGCCCTCCACCAGATGGCTCTCGATCATCACGCCGGTGATGGCGCGGCTGCCGGCGCGGATTTGCTCCGCCAACGCCGCCGCCACCAGCGACTGCTTGCGGTAGTCTTTCAAGCTGTTGCCGTGGCTGCAATCCACCATCACCGTCGGCGGCAGGCCGCGCGCGGCGAGTTGGCCGGTGACGTTTTGGATCGACTCGGCATCAAAATTCGTGCCGCCCTTGCCGCCGCGCAGGATGACGTGGCAGGCGTCGTTGCCGCGGGTGCGTACGATGGCGGCCACGCCGTCCTTGGTCACCGACAAGAAACAATGCTCCCCTTGGGCGGCCTGGATGGCGTCCAACGCGGTCTGGATGCTGCCGTCCGTGCCATTCTTGAACCCCACCGGCATCGACAGGCCGGAGGCGAGCTGGCGATGCACTTGGCTCTCCGTGGTGCGCGCCCCGATGGCGCCCCACACCACCGCGTCGGCGATGTATTGCGGCGTGATCACGTCCAGGAACTCGGTGCCTGCCGGCACGCCCATTTCCGCGAGGTCGATGAGCAGCTTGCGCGCGCCGCGCAGGCCGGTGTTGATGTCGTAGCTCTCGTCCAGGCGCGGATCATTGATGAACCCCTTCCACCCCACCGTGGTGCGCGGTTTTTCAAAATAGACGCGCATCACCACGTCCAAATCCGCCGCGTAACGGGCGCGGGCGGCGGCGATCAAGCGGCCATACTCAAGCGCGGACCGGGTGTCGTGGATTGAGCACGGACCCACGATGACCAGCAGACGGTCGTCCTCGCCGCGCAGGCATTTTTCCGCCTCCCGGCGCTGCGCCTCCACAAACGCCGCCTCCGTCTCCCGCAGAGGGATTTCATGCATCAGCAGCGCCGGCTGCAACAGCGGCAGGATTTCGGCGACGCGCAAG
Organism: uncultured Verrucomicrobiaceae bacterium; assembly: GCA_964573315.1. Taxonomy (GTDB): domain Bacteria; phylum Verrucomicrobiota; class Verrucomicrobiia; order Verrucomicrobiales; family Verrucomicrobiaceae; genus JAGRPD01. The sequence continues at coordinate 15,039 of CAZNKC010000044.1, forward strand.
TCGTCGGTGCGGTGGCTGATGGGAGCGGTCAGGGACATGAAGCGGGGCGGCGGGGCGGTTTGAAAAAGGGGCGGCAATCATGCAGGCAGACCGCCGCCTTGTCGAATCGCGAGTTCGGTTTTTTGCAAGCTGCCGCCATTGGTCAGGCCGCGCCAACGGCCTGCCATCGCATCAAGGGATAGGAGCAAAAAACCACGCCTCAGAGACATGAAACGCAGCCGGACTCAGGGCGATGGAGGGAGATGATCGCGCTAAAATCCATAAAATTCATATCAGTTAACATATTTAGCCGAAATCCGGGTATGCGTAAAGCGTTTTATTTAAGAGGGCCGAAATAATATGCGCCCAACACGGGACACGACAAAACAACTTTCTGAATCACCCCAAACGCTATCCGAAACATCCATTTCGGGCAGGAGGGTACCGCAAAAACTCCGGTTGCTTTCCCGCCGCCCGTGCTTTCCATCCCGGCGTGAATCCCGACTCCAGACCGTGGCGCGTTCAGGGCGTCGATCATCCCACGCATCCGCGCGCCCTGGTGATGGGCATCGTCAATGTCACGCCGGACTCGTTTTCCGATGGCGGCCGTTTTCTGGACGCGGGCCGCGCCGTCGAGCACGGCCTGCGGCTGCTGGAGGAGGGCGCGGACATCCTCGACATCGGCGGCGAATCCACCCGCCCAGGCGCGGAACCGGTGCCCGCCGAGGAGGAACTCCGCCGCGTCCTACCCGTCCTCAAAAGCCTGCGCTCACAGACCCGCGCCCTGCTTTCCATCGACACCATGAAGGCCGCCGTGGCGCGCGCCGCCCTCGCCGCCGGCGCGGACATCATCAACGACGTCACCGGCCTCGGCGGTGATCCCGGCATGATCCAGGCCGCCGCGGACTCGCAGGCCGGCCTCGTCGTCATGCACATGCGCGGCACGCCGCAAACGATGCAGTCCAGCCCGGTTTACACGGACGTGGTGGCGGAGGTGCGAGGGTATTTCGAGCGACGGCTGCGCGTGCTGGAGGAGGCGGGCATCGATCCGCGCCGTGTCGTCCTCGACCCCGGCTTCGGCTTCGGCAAGACCCTGGAGCACAACCTGGAACTCATGCGCCGCCTGCCGGAACTGCGCGTCGCGGGCCACCCCCTGATGGCCGGAATCTCGCGCAAGTCCATGCTCTCCCACTTGACCGGGCGGGACGATCTGGAACTGCGCGTCTGGCCCACGGTGGCGCTCACCGCCTGGCTGCGCGAGCAAGGCGCGGACCTGCACCGCGTGCATGACGTGGCCCCCAACGCCCAAGCCCTGCGCATGGTGGAGGCCATTCGGGGGCAAAATGACGAATGACGAATGACGAATGACGAATGCAGAATGGTCGAATGCAAGACAGCGTTCCGCATTCGTCATTCGTCATTCGTCATTCGTCATTCTCTCCAGCTCCGCCAGCCGCTGCTCCAGTTTTTTGACCCGCTCCAGCAGCTCCGGCACGCGCGCCGGATAGGTCAGCATTTTGCGGCCCTCCATCAGGGGCCGCGCGGGATAGCCGGTGTAGGCGCCCGGTTCGCGGATGCTTTTGGTGACGCCGGATTTGGCGAGCAGCAGCACTTTGCTGGCGATCTCCAAATGCCCGGCCACACCGACCTGCCCGCCCATCGTCACGTTATCCCCCAGACGCGTGCTGCCGGAGATGCCGGTCTGCGAGACGATGATGCAATGCCGGCCCAGCACGCAGTTGTGGCCGATCTGCACCAGGTTGTCGATCTTCGTGCCCTCTCCGATCCAGGTGCGGCCGAAACGCGCGCGGTCGATCGTCGTGCAGGAGCCGACTTCCACGTCGTCGTCGATCTGCACGATGCCCATCTGTTCGATCTTCTGATGGCGGCCCTCCGCCATCTCGTAACCGAAACCGTCCGAGCCGATCACCGAGCCGCTGTGAATCACCACCCGGCTGCCGAGCACGCAGCGCTCGCGCACCACCACGTTGGGATGCAGCTCGCAGTCCTCGCCGAGAACCACGCCGTCGCCGAGATAGCAGCCCGCGTGCAGGATCGTACCGCGCCCGATCACCGCGCCGTCCCCCACATAGACCCCCGGGCCGATGCCCACCTGCTCCGGGTCGAAACGCGCCGTCGGCTCCACCACGGCGCTCTCATGCACGCCATAACATGCGGAACGCCGCGAGGGGCCGAAGTGGCGGATGACGAGGGAAAAGGCCAGCGTCGGGTTTTCCACCTCGATGCGGGCCTTGCCACCAGCGTCTCCGTCAAAACCCTCCGGCACCAGCACCGCCGCGGCTTGGCTGGCGGGCAGCGCCGGCGCGTAGCGCGGATTGCCGAGAAAGGTCACGTCTCCCGGCTGCGCGTCGGCGATCGAGTTCAACCCGCTGACCGGCGTCTCCGGCGCGCCCGACACCAGCCTGCCGCCCACCAACTCCGCCAGCTTTCCCGCGGTGATTGTTTGCGGCTCGGTCCCTGTCATGTCTCGCAATCGGCTGCCGGTTAAAAATACGGGGCGCGCCGACCCGGTATCGACGCGCCCCGAAGAAAGAGGCTCAGCGGCTGGCCGAGCTTACTTTTTCTCCGCTCCCTCGGCGGGCGCGTCCTTGTTCAGTTCCACGATGACTTCGTCGGTGAAGTCCACAGCGTCCTTGTAATAAAGCAGCACCGGCACGGTGGAGAGGCTGACGCCGGACTTGTCAAACACGAAATCATAACCGTCCGCCTTGGCCTTGTCCTTGACCACCACCAGGATTTCCTCGTAAAGCCCCTTGCGGATTTGCGCTTCTTCCTGCTTGAGCTGCCCTTGACGGCGGTTTTGGAACTCACCGATCTCCTGCTCCAGCGCGCGCACTTCCTTGACCTTTTCTTGCAGCGCGGCCCCGTGCTTGGCGCGTTCGTCGGGGGTCAGAATGGGATCCTGGGCCAGCTTTTGCCCTTTCTGGATGTCTCCCAGCATGTTCTTGTAAACGGCCCAGCGCTCGTTGACCTCCTGTGTGGCCTTGTCCACGTTTTCCTTGAACTTGCCGGTGGCATCCTTGGTTTTGTGATATTCGGCAAAGGCCTTGGCCATGTCGAGAACGCCAAATTTGAGGTCGGCGGCTTGGCTGCCGGCGGCGCAGGCAGCGAGAAGAAGGGCGGCGATGATTTTTTTCATGAGGGGTGGCAGGATGGAGTGAAATGCGCGCTGGCTCAAACGGAAACTGCGCTCGCCCGCTTTTAGGGATGGCTGGCCAAACTGCCTCCGTGAAAGCCAAACGCCGCGGGAACGCGTTTGTGTGTCAGAATTTGTAACCGACGTTGAATTGGAAGCGGCCGCTGGAGTCGTTGAATTCGTCGGCCTTGGTCGGGACGCCGAAGTCCACCCGGATCGGGCCGATGGGCAGGAACAACCGCAGGCCGATGCCGACGTTGGAATTGAGATCGGCGGTGGAGAGGTCATAGGCATCCAGATTGACGAAGCCCACGTCATAGAACACCGCGCCGCGCACTTTCTCAAAGATCGGGAAGGTGAACTCCGCGGTCAGGTAAGCGGAGGTGCCGCCGCCGATAGGCTCGCCGAACTCGTCCTTCGGCCCCACTTCGCGGTAGTCGAAGCCGCGCAGGTTGTTGGCGCCGCCAAGGAACAGCCGCTCAAAAATGGGCACGCCATCGCCGTCACCCCAGTTGTCCACGGTGCGGAGGGCGCCCTCGAAGCTCAGGATCGTGTCGCCCGGCAGGTTGAAGTACTGCGCGCCCTGGAAGTTCAGCCCGTACGCGTCCACATCGCCGCCGAGGAAGCTGCCGGAGGTCATCAGGCCCAATTCCAGTTTGTGGCCCTTGCGGGGGATGAAAAGCTCGTTCCGCGTGTCGTGGACGAAGGTGAAGTCGATCTTGCTTTGCAGGTAGTCGCCTTCCTCCGCCTTGATGATCTCGGACGAATTCGGGTCGATGTCGTCGATGGTGACGTTTTGCAGCGTGTAGGTCGCGTCAAAATAGGCGTGCTCGCCGAGCGGCTTGCGGAAGCCGACGGAGCCGCCCGCCTCGGTTTGGTCATAGCGGTCGGACAGGAAGAACAGGCTGCGGTAAAACAGCGCGGTGGTGAAGGACAGCTTCTGCCCCATGAACCAAGGTTCGGTGAGGGACATGCTGAAATCCCGGCGCTCCAGGCCGAAACGGGCGTTCATGTTGAAGCGCTGGCCCGCGCCGCGGAAGCTCGGCCAGTCGGTGATGTCGAAGTTCGTCTGCGTCAGGTCCAGGAAGCCGACGAGGCTGTCGATGGAGCTGAAACCCGCGCCGAAGTTGATGGTGCCGGTGGACTGCTCGACCACGTCGATGTTGATGTCCTTGAAGCCGGGCGCGCCGGTGTCGATGGGGCGCATATCGACTTGGCTGAAATAGTTCATGTTGTTGAGGCGGTTGCGGCCGGCCTCCATCTTCACCGTGTTCATTTCCTCGCCCGGTGAGAAAGGCAGCTCGCGGCGGATCACGCGATCCTGGGTCACCGTATTGCCGGCGATGTTCACCTTGCGGAGGTGGGATTTTTCACCCTCGGAGACCCGGTAGAGGATTTTCACTTGGCCGGGGCCGCCGGAGAGGATGCTGGTCTCCACCCGCGCGTCCGCGTAGCCGCGCGAGCCATAGTACTCCTGGATCATCTTTTCATCCGCCCGCACCTGGGAGCCGGAGAAGGGGAATCCAGCCTCGGTCACGATGCCCGGCGCCAGTTCGTCCTGGGAAAACACCGTCACTCCGTCCAGAGCCACCTCGGAGACCTCGAATTTGTCGCCCTCCACGATGACAAAAATCAGATCGATGCGGTCGGTGCCCACCGGCTCGCGGCGGACCTCGACGACCTTGGCATAAACGTAACCCTCGTCCTGGAAGGCGTACTCCACCGCCTTGATGTCCTCCTGCAGCGCCTCGTTGTTCAGCTTGCCCGCCTTGCCCCAGAGCCGCCAAAAAGTTTTCTTTTTGCTCTTGAGCACCTTGCGCAGCTTGCTGTCCTTGATGACGGTGTTGCCCTCGAAGCGGATGTCGTTGATGACGCCGCGCGCGCCTTCCTCAATGTTGAAAATGACCGCCGTGAACCCGTCACGGCTGTCCGGCTGCGAGCTGTAAGTCACCAGCACGTCGCTGTAACCGCGCTTTTCGTACAACTCGCGGATTTTCTGCTGCGCCGCCGCCAGCCGGGCCTCGTCCACGGGATCGCCCGGCTTGACCTCGATCTCCTTGCGCAGGCGGGCGTCGTCGAAAACCGAGCTGCCGTAGAAAGAAATGCCGCCCACCGCGCCGCGGCCCACCACGGTTACGATCACATTGACTCCGCCGGCCACATCGACAGCGCGGATGTTCACGTCCTCGATCGACCCGGTCGCGAACAGGCTGCGGATGTCGCGCTCCACTTTCTCGTCCGAGTAGGCTTCTCCTGCGCGCAGCGACATCTGCGCCCGTACCCGCGCCTCGTCCAGGCTGCGGGCGCCGGTGAAGACTACCTGGATGTTTCGCACGATCTTGACCGCGGCGGCGGTTTCGGCGGCCCCCTGAGAGAGGGCATGGCTGGCCGGGATCGCGGCCAAGGCAATCAGAAGCCACGGGAGCAGGCCGGACCGAAGGCGGAAAAAGTCTCCGTTTATCATGGGAGGATCAAGTCTTGAGGGGTGAGGATGCCGGGCGAAACGGGATTTTTCGTCCAGTCTTGTATTACTGCCGATGCGCCGCCTTCCGTCAAGATAAAAGCACGCGGACCTTAAAAGCTCATTGAGCAGAGAGCAGGGCGCAGAACGTAATGCTTTGCGCTACTCCCCGATCACCGAACGCAGCGCCGCCTTGATGAGGCCGGACCACACCGCGTACCCGGCCTCGTTCTGGTGCAGACGATCCTTCTTGAAATACTCCGGCCGCGGCTCCCCGTTTTCATCGAGGTAGGCGCTCGCGGTGGGGATGAAATGCAGCTTCGGGTCCGCCGCGCACACCGCTTCCAGCGCCGCGTTCGCCTCTTGGATTTGCGGCCAGCCCGCCCAGCGCGAGGGCGTCGGCGTGATCGCCACGCAGAACACGTCCGCCTCCGGCTGCCGCGCCCGCGCCGCCGCCGCCACCCGCTTGAACCAATCCGCCACCTGCTCCGGCGCGGCGTCCGTCTCCCGGCCCGCCACGTCGTTGCCCACATAGATCACCAGCGCCCGGAAGCGATGCGCCGCCATCAGCTCCTCCGCAAACACCACCAAATCCGCGAACCGCGCCCCGCCGTACCCGCGCTGGATCGGATGATACGGCGCCATGTCCTGGGCGATGCCCTCCCACAACCGCACCGAGGAACTGCCCAAAAACAGCACCGCGTCAGCCGGGTGCTGCTCCACCGCGTCCTTCGCCTTCAGTTTGGCGATATCCTCCGCCCACCGCTCCCGCGCCGCCTCCACTTGCGCCGCCGGCAGCTCCGCGCGCGCCGAGCCGCCCGCCCATACCAGCGCCAGCGCGCCCGCTTTCATCCACAAGGTCAGTTTTCTCATGAGGCGCCCAGACTAACCAGCGGTCCGGAGGCGTCAATCCTTCCCTTGCGCTGCTCGCCAGGGGCACACGCCCTCGCCTCCGTTCAATCTAAAACAGAGTTGCGAGGCTGGAAATGAGCGACTTGTATCGCCAGGGGGGACTCACCCTTCGGGTGAATGGAGCTTTCGGCGCAAGCTGCTGATTTTTAACTATCAACACTCAACTCCCGACTCTCAACTTCCCGGCAGCAGATGCTTGAGCAGGAAATCCACCATCTCCTGGGTTTGATTGCCGCCCTCGTCGCGGTGGCGGATGACGCACTCGATGCCGAGCGCGTCCATGCGTTCCTTCAATTTGTGGCCGAAATTGATGTGATGAATGCCGTAGCCCGGCCGGGCGTCCGCGGGCAGCGGGCCGCGCGGCTCGGCGTAAAAGGCGATCACCGGCGGATCATCCTTCGTGAGGTAAGTGATCGGCGCGGCCTTGGTGAACATTTTCTTGGCCTCGGGAGTGTGGTATTGATCCCAGGTCAGGCCATAAAACCCCTCCAACGCCGGGTGGCGCGCGGCGGCCTCGCCGATCCATTCGGTGATGACCAGCGGATCGTAGGTGGACTGCGCGCCGGTCACCGCCATGCAGGTCAGCCGGGTGGACTGGCGCAGCACCGGATCCGCATTGTCCGGGTCCGCCAAATCATCGTGGAACCCCAGCCACAACGAAGTGCCCGCCCCCGCCGACCCGCCCGTGGAAGCGACACGCTTGGGATCGAGATTCCACTCGCGCGCCTGATGCCGTGCAAACTGGATGGCGCGCGCGCAGTCCAGATAATGCGCGGGAGCAGTCACCTCCGGCGAGAACCGGTAATTGACCGCCATCACCGAGACCCCGTTCTCAAGCATGGCCCGCACCAGCCCCGGAGACACCGTGTTTTTATCCCCGGCGCGGAACCCGCCGCCGTGGATGTACACCAGCAACGGCGTGGGCTGGTCCGATTTGGCCTTCCAAAGATCGAGCACATGACGCTCGTGGGAGCCGTAGGACACATCCGCCAAATCGGGCGGCGGCGGGGCTTCGCGTTTGCGCTCGCGCTGCTGCGCGGTTGCCGTGAAGGAGGGAACGACGAGTGACAACGCCGCGGCCAGGAGGAAGAGTCGGGGTGAGTTCATGGTGGGTGGCTGGACTCTGCTGAAACGACCGCGGCGGGAGCGAGTTAGCGGGAAATCTGGGTTTGTAAAGTGGGCAAGCATCTTGCTTGCCCGAAGCTGAGGATTGAAAAACGAAAAATGGAGAATGGAAAATCCCCCCATCCCTCTGTCCCTTTCAACCCGAATATTCTGCATTCAGAATGCCCGCCATCCGTTTTTTCGCGCAAGCTGGAAGCCTGCGCCATTTTTCCAGATGCGCGCGCCGCATCCGCCGCTAGGATAGCGGTCTTATGCTTACCGCAGGCATCGTAGGCCTCCCCAACGTCGGAAAATCCACCCTCTTCAACGCCGTCACCCGCACCCGCAAAGCGGAGGCGGCCAACTACCCATTTTGCACCATCGAGCCCAACCAGGGCATCGTCACCGTGCCGGACGAGCGGCTGGAAGCGCTCTCCAAACTCTCCGGCTCGCACAAGCTCGTGCCCGCCGCCATCGAGTTCGTCGATATCGCCGGCCTCGTCAAAGGCGCCAGCAAGGGCGAGGGCCTCGGCAACCAATTCCTCAGCCACATCCGCGAGGTCGATGCCATCGTCCACGTCGTGCGCTGCTTTGAAAGCTCCGACATCCATCACGTCGATGGCAGCATCGACCCCATCCGCGACATCGAAGTCATCAACACCGAACTCATCCTCGCCGACCTCGAAGCCGTCACCCGCCGCAAGGAGCGCAGCGAGAAAAAAGCCAAGCAAAACGACAAGGAAGCCAAAGCCGAGATCGCCCTCTGCGAGCGCCTCATTCCCCACTTCGACGAAGGCCGGCCCGCCATCACGCTCGACATGAGCGACGACGAGAAAAAGCTCGTGAAAGGCTTCTTCCTGCTCAGCTCCAAGCCCTGCATCTACGCCTGCAACGTCTCCGAGGACGAACTCGCCGCCGCCACCAACGACCCGGACAACCACCCCCTCGTCAGCAAAGTCCGCGCCTACGCCGCGCAGGCCCACGGCGCTTCCGCCGTCGTCATCAGCGCCAACATCGAGAGCGAACTCATCGACCTCGACCCCGCCGAAGCCGCCGAGTACTTGAAAGACCTCGGCGTCACCGACAGCGGCGTCTCCCGCCTCATCAAGAGCGTCTATGACCTGCTCGGCCTGCAAACCTATCTCACCACCGGCGAGAAGGAAACCCGCGCCTGGACCATCACCAAAGGCACCAAAGCCCCGCAAGCCGCCGGCGTCATCCACGGCGACTTCGAGCGCGGCTTCATCGCCGCCCAGATCGTCCACTTCGACGACCTCATCACCCTCGGCTCCGAAGCCAAAGCCCGCGAAGCCGGCAAACTCCGCATCGAAGGCAAAGAATACATCATGCGCGACGGCGACGTGGTGGAGTGGCGGTTCAACGTGTGAAGCAGAATCGATGAGAAAGAGGGAATGAGAGAAGGAGGGACAAAGAGAATGTTCCCCTGTCTGCCCTTCATCTTTTTGCCAGCCGTGGTCCCGCCCGGCGCTTGAGAAAGCTTCTCCCCTTTCTCTCTGTCCCCCCTGTCTCCCCTTCCCTCCGTCCCTCATTCTCCCCTTCCCAAAAGGAACCCTGGAGCCGCCGCTCAACGCGCAAGGCGGCGGTCTCCAGGGCGGATTGCCCGCCATACCGGGCGGGCAAAGGGTTCAGGCTCGATGCGCCGGCGCCAAGCCGGTGGCGCCGGTCTTCATGCGACAGCGGAATTCGCTGGGCGATTCATCGGCGATGCGACGGAAGCTGCGGTTGAAGTGGGACAGGCTTTGGAACCCCACGTCGTAGGCGATCTCCGTGATCCGCGCGCCGGGCCGCAGCAGCAGGCGCTTGGCTTTCTCCACGCGGGCGCGGTTCACGAAGTCCGTGAAGGTCAGGCCGGTGGCGCGTTTGAAGAGCTTGCAGAAATGGAAGGGGCTGACGTTCACGGCGGTGGCCACGGCCTCCAGGCTCATCTGCTCGCCGAGATGCTCGTGGATGAAGGCCTTGGCGTTGCGCACCGGTTGCGGCTCGTGCGTGGCGTGGGCAAAGAGCAGGCGGTGCGCGGCCTCGCCGAGCTGCAGGGCGAACGACTGCAAAATGGCCACCGCCGCCTCGTAGCGCGCGGGCTCCATGACCGGCACCTGCTCGAAATGCACCTTGGCGCCGCGGATCTCGGCGGCGGAGCGGTCGCCGTCCAGCAGCGCGCGGGCCACCGGGGCGAAGTGGTCGGCGGTGGCGGGCTGCAAGCGCACGCCGCCGGTGCGCAAGGCGGCCAGGATGGATTTGCCGACCTTGACCGGCACCAAGCTCTCGACGACGCCGGCGACGCTGGTCGAGGTCTTGACTCCGGCAAACTCATGCCCCTCCGCAATCGCCTCCAAGCTCAGCGGCAGTCCGGTGAGGGTGTGGAAGGCGCTTTGGTAATGCTGGAAAAGCTCGCTTTCGGCGAGGTTTTGCACGAAGCGTTTGCGTCCGGCGTTTTGGGCGCGGGTTTGCGGGCTGGCGGCGGTGGCGTTGAGAGTGGCTTCTGAGTTCATGACGCGTTGTGGTTTTGGGTTTGACTGACGCCGCCAAACTAACCGCCGCGCCCGCCCCGGCTATTCGGGGCGACTACGGCACGAATCGTCCCGGAGGGCCGCAATGGGCGGGTAGTGGAATCCATTATGCCGGTGAGGAGTCCGAAGTCTGGCTTTAGGCCTCGGCTTTTTGAGCCTTTGCAATTCATCCGGTTCAATGTTACTTTGCAGCATGAAGAAAGCAGCCGTCCTCAGCCCTGTCTTGACCAGCAAAAGTGATGTCCGTGACACGCTCGCGGCCATCCGCAAAGGCATGAAGCGCGCCAGCAAAGACCCCGCCTACGGCCGCGAGTTGCTGCTCGCAACAGGGATGTACACCAAGAGCGGCAAGATCAAAAAGCAGTTCCGTTGATGGTCACGCCCAACATCGTCTTTGGTTACCACGGCTGCGATGAGAGTATTGCCCGGAAGGTATTGAACGGAGGTGAATTGAGGCCGAGCCAGAACGCCTACGATTGGCTTGGCCACGGCATTTACTTTTGGGAAGGCAGCCCTGTCCGCGCACTCCAGTGGGGGCGGCAGAATCAAGAAGCCGGCGGTGATCGGCGCCATCATAGATCTCGGCCACTGCCTGAATCTCATTGATCCAGAGAACACCGAGGCTGTCCGGCAGGCGTATGCCGCCTACCTGGCGCAATGCGAGGCCACGGGCATCAGCCCTCTGCGCAACAAGGGGCGGGAGTCCAGGGCGCGCTTTTTGGACTGCGCCGTCATGAACCTTCTGCATAAACTCAGAATGGACCAAAATCTACATTCCTTTGACACGGTGCGCGGTTTCTTCATCGAAGGCGAACCTGTATATCCCACCGCAGGACTTCGCAGCCTCGATCATGTCCAGATTTGTGTGAGAAATCCAAGCCGCATCCTCGGCTTTTTTCGCCCGCATCTCGCGCGCTCAAAATGACGCCGCGGCGGCGGGATGACTCCAAGATCTTCAGGACTTCGGATTTCCATTGCGCCGTCCGCGCCGCCGCCGCATCGTGACGGGCACATGAAATCGCTTGTCTCAGTCGCCGCCGCCGTGTTGCGGGACCGCGCCAGCCGCGGCAATCTGCGGGCGTTGCTGCGGCTGCTGGCGGTGCTGCTGGGCTTGGTGGCGGTGTTCAGCGTGCTGTTTCACCTGCTGATGGCGCTGGAAGGGCAGCGCCATTCGTGGCTGACCGGGGTTTATTGGACGCTGACGGTGATGACGACGCTGGGCTTTGGCGACATCACTTTCGCCGGTGACGCCGGGCGGCTGTTCTCGGTGGTGGTGCTGGTGACCGGGGTGGTTTTCATGCTGGTGCTGCTGCCCTTCACGTTCATCGAGTTTTTTTACGCGCCGTGGATGCGGGCGCAGGCAGCGGCCAAGGCACCGCGCGAGCTGCCGGCGGCGGCGCGCCAGCATGTTATTTTGACCTGTTATGACGCGGTCGCCTCGGCGCTGATCCCGATGCTGGAAAAATACGGCCATCCCTACGTGGTGCTGTGCCCGACGGTGGCGGAGGCGCTGGAACTCGGCGAGCGCCAGATCAAGGCGGCGGTGGGAGAGCTGGACGATCCGGAGACCTATCGCAAAATGCGCGTGGAAAAAGCGGCGCTGCTGGTCACCACCCGGGATGACATGGTGAACACGAACGTCACCTTCACGGCGCGCGAGTTGGCTCCCAACCTGCCCATCGTGGCCTCGGCCTCGTCCGGCTCGAACCGCGACGTGCTGGAGCTGGCGGGGGCCACGCTGGTGCTGCGCCTGGAAGAGATGATGGGCGGCATGATGGCGCGCCGCGTCAGCCTCCGGGATTCCGACGCGCATGTCATCGGCAGCCTGGACGGGCTGGTCATCGCCGAAGCCGCCGCCGGCGGCACGGCGCTGGTAGGCGGCACACTGGCCGGCAGCCAGATCCGCACCCACACCGGAGTTAGCGTTATCGGGATCTGGAATCACGGCGCGTTGGAGAGGGTGTCCGCCGGTTATGAGATCACCGAGGACACTCTGCTGGTGCTGGCGGGCACACAAGAGCAGGTGGAGCGGTTCAACCGGACTTTCTCCGCCACGCAAGCCGCCGCCAAGCCGCGCGTGCTCATCATCGGCGGCGGCCGCGTGGGCCGCGCCACCTGGCGGGCGCTGCACGAGATGGAAGTGTGTGATGTCACCCTGATCGAAAAACTGCCTGAGCGCGTCCAAAGCATCCCGCAGGCGGTGATAGGAGACGCCACCGAGATGGAGGTGCTCAAGCAGGCCGGCGCGCGCGAGGCCACCACGCTCATCATCACCACCCACGACGACGACACCAATGTGGCGCTGACCATCTTTTTCCGCAAGCTGCGCGGCAACTGGCAAATCCTCACCCGCAGCACACTGGACCGCAACGTGGCCACGCTGCGGCGCGCCGGCGCGGACTTGGTGCTGTCCTACGCCTCGATGGGCGCCAACACCATCTTCAACGTGCTGCGCGGGTCGGACCACCTGCTGCTGGCGGAGGGTGTCAATGTCTTCCCCGCCCCGATCCCGCCGGCGATGGCCGGCCGCCGGTTGGCGGATGTGGAAGTGCGCGAGCAGACGGGGTGCAGCGTCATCGCGGTGGAGGATGGCGGTCGCCGCGTGGTCAATCCGCCCCCGAATCATGTGCTGCCGGCGGCGGGCCGCATCTTCCTGATCGGCACGATGGAGGCGGAGGATCGTTTTTTGAAGCTTTTCAAACCGCCGTTGAAATTCGACAAAAGACGAAGGGTGGGGAGGTGATGCCTGTTTGGAGCGCCGGCGACTCGCCGGCGCTCCATGCGCCAGCATAAGCGCAGCGCCGCGCAATCGCGGCACGACAAGATCAGTGTACGCTTGGCCAAGCAAGGCAGAGCGGAGCGGGCGCGGGGCGGGCATGTTGCGGCGGGTGTGATTCCGGCTTGGGACGCGCCGCTGTCATGGAAGTCTTCGCCGTCACCGTTTTCGTGAGCCTGCTGCTTGGAGGCTTGTTCGCGGTCCTGTTCGTGGCCGAACGGGCGCGGCGCGGGGCGCGCGGACCGGAGCAGGCCGCGCTTTTGCCGCTCGATGACGGCGACACTTCCCGCCGGTCCGAACCCCGCGCCCAAGAGCCCGATCCTGCCGACTGATCCTGTTTCCTTTCCACCTATGAGCCACGCCAGCACCGCCGCCGCCAAAACCGTCATCGAGTACAACGACAAGGTCGTCCGCCAGTTCATGATTGCCTCCATTCTCTGGGGCATCGTGGGGATGCTGGTGGGTGTGCTGGTCGCCGCCCAGCTCAATTTTCACGTCCTGAATTTCGACACCTCCTATCTCACCTTCGGCAGGCTGCGCCCGCTGCACACGAACGCGGTGATCTTCGCCTTCGTGGGGAACATGATGTTCGCCGGCATTTATTACTCCACCCAGCGGCTGTGCAAGGTGCGCATGGGCAGTGACACGCTTTCCAGCATCCACTTTTGGGGCTGGCAGTTCATCATTCTGTGCGCGGCGGTGACGCTGCCGCTGGGGCTGACGCGCGGCAAGGAGTACGCCGAGTTGATCTGGCCCATCAACCTGATGGTGGCCGTGATCTGGGTGGTGTTCGCCATCAATTTCTTCCTCACCCTGCACCGCCGCAACGAGCCGACGCTCTACGTGGCGCTGTGGTTTTACATCGCCACCATCATCACGGTGGCGATGCTCTACATCGTCAACCACTTGGCCATCCCCACCAGTTGGACGCATGCCTACGGCGTCTTCGGCGGCGTG
>CAZNKC010000045.1:0-28765 GCA_964573315.1 uncultured Verrucomicrobiaceae bacterium
TCAAATCCTGGCCCTGCAAGAGAACGGCCGCCTTTTTCTGCACCTGGATTTTCATTCCACCTTCAAGGATGTGTTTTACATCCAGCAGGATGACGCGCCCGCCTCGCCGTCCGGCTTTACCAAACGCTGGCTGGACGGCATCCAGGAGCGTGTGCCGGACTACGAGGTGCGCCGCTCCGCGAGCCCGACTCCCACGCCGACCACCTCCATGTTTTGGGCGCATCACACCTTCGGCATCCCGTCCGTCACCTATGAGATCGGCGACAACACGGAGCGTTCCCGCCTGCGGCACATCGCCGCGGTGGCGGCGCAGGAAATGATGCGCTTGCTGCTCGAGTTGAAGGATGCGCCGTAGGTCTGAAAAGCTCCTTCTGCCACTCTCCTGTCCTCATTGCTCCGGCACTCTTTTCGTTTTCGCGACCCCATTTCCTCAATTCCGCGAGGCTGCCAAGTGGAGGGAGAGCGCCTCGATGAGGGGCTGGTGCTCGGGGCGAGTGGCGAGGTTGCCGTAACAATCGAGTTCCGGCCGCAGATCGTCCATCATGATGAGCAGCACGTTGGGCGGCGTCTCCGCGGCGCGGGCGGCTTGGCCGGCGAGGAGCAGCGGCAGGCAGGAGGCAAGGGTGAGGAGGAAGCGCATGAAGTATCAAGGGGGGTTCGTGGCGGGGTTTGAACAATGTACCCCGCCTCTCCGAGGCGGGTGTGGAGGGCTACCCGTCTCGGAGAGGCGGGGTACTTTTTCGTCGGCGGGCTTGAAACTGTAAACTTGAACCTTGAAACTGTCGGCGAGAATGATCGGCTGAAGCCTTGACTCCAGCGCCGCGAATTTTCTCATTCGGTTTCGTTCGCTTTGAACAGATCGCCCAGCATTTCCAGGGTGGCCTCCACGATGGCTTGCCCCGCCTGCGGCCCCACGCGGGAGGTTCTGGGGATCGCGCCATAGGCGCCGCCCGCCACCGCACGGTCGGTGGGAAGGTAGGAGCCGCTGCCGGCCAGTTGCACCACGAAGGTCTGCACCGCGGGGCTGCGCCCTTTGATGCGGATGCCGTAATCCAAATAGAATTCGAACGGGTTGGTGACCATCGCCACCTCCCCGATGCGCACGGCGTGGAGTTCGACCGGATACGGAGGCATGTCCGGCTTCGGCTCCGGGAAACCTTGAACCAGCTCCAGTTTTTTCATCGAGTGCGCCAGCGGCGGGTTCCACTCGATAGCGTCCTTCATGAAGGGCAGCACAGTGGAGACGGCGTCCGCCAAGCGCAGGGCGATTTGTTTTCGCCGCCGGTCCCGGTCGTCCTCGATCTCGGGAAACATGAGCCGCTGCATGCGCGCCTCGGCTTTTTTCTCCACCATCACGATGGTGGCCAGATCGCCCGCGGCGCTGACTTGCGGCAGGATGAACACGTCCTCGCCGAGGCGTCGCCGGATTTCCTCGCGCGCCTCGTGCCAGTAATCCGCGCTGATGAGCTTCCCTCTTTGCACCTGGGCCGGGCACGGCACGTTGATGACCACTCCGGTCAAGCGGCTCGTCTCATCCCAGGCAAACAGAAGATGAACGGAATGATCCTCGAACCCTTCGATGTGGCTGAACTGGGAGTGCGCGGTGGTGCCCTTTTGCAAGTCACCCACCATGCGCGAACTGCCGTCCTGGTGGGTGACGATGCGGTTGTGTCCAATCACCGCGTGCCCCAGCCCGTAACTGACGCCGCCGGGCTTCCGGCTCTCCCACGCCTGCGCCGCCGCGCGCGCGATGCGCTCCGAGGCGAACACCTCGTACTCTTTGTCGGTCTGCACCGAGGGCGCCACATGGGTGTGGGTGGCCATCAGGATGACGTTCCCGGACGGCACCTCAGGCAGGGCTGTTTGCAACAAGGCCCGCACTTTGGCCAGCATGTTGGCCTCGTAGCGGTTGCCGTCGGTGATGTGCTGGAGATCGCAACTCACCAGGATCACTCTTTCCACTGCCTCGCCGGCTCCGCGTTCGAGCGCCAGCGCCGTGGCGGTGACCGGGTCTTTGACGCCCTCGGAAAGCTCTCTCCCGCGCATGGCGACAGGCCGGTCCGGTGTGATGTCAGCGGACGCCCAGCCGATTTTCAGGGCTTCCGCCGCGCTTGCTTTCAGCGGTAGAATGAGCACCAGAGCGCTTGCCATGAAAAGCGGGCAAAAAATTCGCGTGGGGGAACGGAGGCTAAGCTTGATTGCGAAAGGAGACATGGAGCATTTTTTAGAACGGTTTTTTTTGCCAATCTTTGCACACTTCCCGCCCCGTTTTTCGGCGCGAGCATGAGCGCCGGGATGATGAAGGAGTTGCGTTTGCGCGGGGTTGTTGTTGGATGCGCTCCGCATGAATTACTGGCTGTTCAAATCCGAGCCGGACGAGTTTTCGTTCGCCGATCTCAAAAAGCGCAAAAAGAAGACGGAGCCGTGGAACGGGGTGCGCAATTATCAGGCGCGCAATTTCATGCGGGACGGGATGAAGGTTGGCGACCTGGGGCTTTTTTACCATTCCAACACGGAGGTGCCGGGCATCGCGGGGCTGGTGCGGGTCTCCAGCGCGGCGCGGCCGGACCCGACGCAGTTCGATCCGGCTTCGGACTACCACGATCCGAAGAGCGATCCGGCCAATCCGCGCTGGCTGCTGGTGGATGTGACCTGGGAGGCGGATTTCCCGAACTATGTGAGCCTTGAGCAGATGAAGGAGGATCCGCGCCTGGAAGGGATGCTGATCCTGCGGCGCGGCAACCGGCTCTCCATCACGCCGGTGGAGGCGCGGCATTTCAAACGGCTTTGTGAACTAGGCGGGATGAAATAAGCGGCGGGACGCAAAGGGCTTTGGGTGCTAATTCTCGTCCAGAGCACGGCGGATTTTGTAGCGCAGCAGGGTGCGGTGCTGGGGGGCTCCGGCGAACAACTGATCGCCGTCGAGCGCGGTGCGCAGCGTCAGCACTTCGTGCAGCGCGGCGGCTTGCGTGGCGGAGACCATCTGGCCGTTGTTGGCCAGTGTGAGCAGGCGCTCCAGATAGATCGCTTGCAGGGTTTGCCGCACGGTGGAAGGGGCTCCCTCCGGGTCGCCGTGGAAGATCGTGGCGCTGAGGAAGGACAGCATTTCTCCGGCGCTCAATTCGTTGCCGTAGAGCGCGCTGTCGGCCAGCCGTGTGAGCACCGCGCCGTGCAGCAGGTGGTCGAGCAGGCCGCGCTGGATTTTGGCGATGCGCTCGTGGAAGCGCGGGTCTTCGCCTTCCTCGTGGTTGAAGCCGCGGCGGCGGGTCTGCAAATGCGCGGCCAGTTCCGGCGGGGTCTCCCAGGCGTTGGCGGCGAAACCGTGCTCCGCCAGCATCCGCAGCGCCGCCAGTTGCGTCTCTTTGGGCACGGGGGTGAAGGGGCGTTTCTCCGGCGCCTGACCGGCGTGCGCGCGCTCGACGAACACGCCGCCGACGTAGCGCGAGGCTGCGGTGAGGGCATTGCCGATCTCGGTGGTGAGCGCGGCGTAGTCCCGCGTCAGTTGCTCCCAGTCCCGGCCCTCGCCGGGGCCGCGCTCGAGCAGGGTTTGCACCCGGCCGCGCGCCAGCACGCAACGCTGCGCGCCGTAGGCCACGGGGTCGCTGCTGAGATCGAAGAGCATGGCACGCGGGTCGATGCCCTTGCCGGCGCTACGCATGTCATCGGCGTCGTTGGCGAAGCTCAACTCCGGCAGGTGGGAGCGCTCTGCGATGACGCGCAGCCGTTCCTCCTCGGCCACCGGATCCTCCAGCGACTCGGCGTAACCGTACTCGATGGCCCAATGATCGTACGGCCCCGGTTTGGTAACGTAGTACTGCCCCTGCTTGACGCCTTCCGGGGCGAGGTTCGCCGTTGGATAATCCATGACCGAGCCCAGCAGCCCCTTTTTCCCGGTCAGCTTGGCGTTGTGGATGGCTTCAGGGTCGTGCAGTTGGCTGGCGCGGAAATTGTGGTTGAGGCCGAGCGTGTGGCCGATCTCGTGCAACACCAGATAATGCAGCGCCTCGTGCATGAGCCGCTCCATCTCCAGCCTGCCCGCCGGCGCGGCGCGCAGCACGCTGCGGCCAAAAGACAAACCCTGGCGCGCGCACAGTCCGGCCAGGCATTCCACGCCGTGGCGCGTATGCAGACCGCCCTGCGGCTCGTCCGCCTCCTGCCCGAACGGCGGCAGCCCGGCCAGCCCCACGTCGTCGAAGATCCGCTGCGTTTGCAGCCGGTTGGTCATGTAACTGAACTCGAGCATGATGTCCGCGCCGAGGATCTGCCCGGTGCGCGGGTTCACAAAGCTGGGGCCGTAGCCGCCGAAGGGCGGGTTCGGGGATGAGGTCCAGCGCAGCACGTTGTAGTGGATGTCGCCGGCGTCCCACTTTGCGTTGTCCGGCTGCTGCTTGATGACGACGGCGTCCTTGAAGCCGGCGGTTTCAAAGGCCTCGTTCCACGTCAGCGCCGCCTTGCGGATGGTGTCGCGAAACTCCACCGGCGTGGTGTTCTCGATCCAATAGGTGATTGGCTCCACTGGCTCGCTGAGGGGCGCGCCCGGCTTTTGCTTCACCAGATGCCAGCGGTGGATCACGTCGCGGTAGGGCGTGACTTCCGCCGAGGTCATGTCGGTGACCTGGGTGGCGAAGTAACCCACGCGCGGATCGTCGAAGCGCGGTTTGAAATCGTTCTCCGGCATCCGCACCAACGCGTGCTGGATCTGGATCGTCACGTAACGCGGGTCCGCGATCTCCTCCGCGCGCTGCTTGCCGCTGGTCCATGAGGGCGTGGGGTTTTCATAAACGAAGGCCACGTTCACCAGCACGTTGTCCGGGTAGGTGTTGGCGCGGATCAGGCGAGTCTTCGACTCCGAGAGACGGCCCAGCACCGATTTGCCGGGGTCGCTGCCACGCCGCACGCGCAGCAGGCTTTCCCTGAAAAAGAGGTTCGCCGCGTCGATGACGATGCCGCCCTCGTCCTCCGCCAGGATGACCTCGCTGGCCAGCACCGCGGGCGAGGTATTGGCCGCGGCGGCGCGCGCCAGCGGATGCGCGGGATCGAAGTAAAACGCCACCGGCTGCTCCACCACCTCGATGCGGTCGAACGCGCGCTGCCAGCGGATCACCGCTTCCGATCCGTACTGCCCGCGCATGAACCCGGCCTGCACCACGCCGTCCAGCGTCTGCGGATGGTAGATGAACTCCTGGCCAAGCTGCTCCTTGCGCAGGTAGAGCAGCAGTTTGCCTTTCTCCGGGTGGAAGAAAAAATCGAAAAGCCCGCCCAAACGGCGGTGATCCTTGGTCACCTCTGCCACGGTTTTTTTGGCTGGGGCGGGCGGGGTTTCCGATTTTTTTTCTGCCGACGTTGGCGTGGACGCGGGTTTTTGCGCAGGCTCGGGTTTCTTGGGCTCCGGCGCGGGTGGTTTCGGTTCGGGTTTTGGTTTGGGCTCGGGCTTCGGTTCCGGAACGGGTTGCGGCTCGGGCTTGCTTGGCGGCGAGGGCTGCGGCTGGGGCTTGTCCTCAGCAGGCAGCGACGGGGAAAACGCCAGCAGAAGCAGGGCGGGCAACATCAGGAATATGGCGGAACGCATGGCGGCAGGGAATAGGCGGGGCCGGTACTATCGCCCAGGCGATGGAAATTACCAGTTATTCCAGTATTTTGCCACGTCGTACGCCTTTCTTCACGGATGCGCGATGGCGGGGTCTCCCGGACGGTGAAAGGCCATAAAGTTGGAGAGATTGAGCGTGTAGAGCTTGTCAGCCCTGGCCTTGCGGGCGGCGGCGAGGTGCAGATAATCGAAGACCGCTCCACCGCGGACGCCGCGCGCCTCGCACTCGCGCAAGGCGCGCAGCATTTCAGCGGGAGTCAGTTGGATGAGGCCGAAACAAGGCAAATAATCTTCCTCAATGACAGACGCCGCAACGGACGCGGCCAGCCGGAAAGGAAGGCGCCCGCCGGTCAATGTGTTGAAAGTCTCGGCTAGACCGTGGGAATACATGAACAAGCCTTCTGTGTCGAGAAGGCTATCACAGGCGCCATGATGAGCCTCCGTGGAAACGATCGCCGCCACGAGAATCGAAGTGTCTATCAAAGCCGCCATCGATCATTGAAGGAAGGGGGATTCCAACCGGTCCAGATGCTGTTTGCGGGCTTCCTGGACGGCCTTTGCGGCATCAAATCCCTTCCACCCAGCGACCACCCTGCGTTTGCCGCGCTTCACCAGCTTTGCCTGCGCCACCTCCTGGCTCAGTTCGATCTTGTCGCCCACCACATCCACCCGCAGTTTGGAGCCGGCGGTGAGGCGCATGAGATCACGGATCGGTTTGGGGAGGACCAACCGGCCGGACTTGTCGAGAACGAGCGTCGTACTCATGGGAATAAGAATGGCATCATTTATGCCATTCTCAACGCCATTTTTTGGGGGAAAGCGGGTCACTTTGATTCAAAGCCGTGCCCATCCGTGATTCTTCCGCGTCCGTTTTCAGCAAGACCTGGACGGCCTGGCTACGGTTCCCGGCTTTGGATTTCAAACAGACCCAACTACTCAAAAATCCACAATAATAAAAAATAATTGATTAAACCGTGAGTAGCCGTATAAATTAAGTTATCTGAATCATTAACCTCTGTTTCCTAGTTTCATGAAGCGTTTCCTCACCACGCTGCTCGTCTTGGCTGCCGGACCAGTTTTTGCGCAATACTACGGCGCGCCTTCCGGCGGCATGGGGTCCATGCCCACCATGCCACCGGCACCGCCACCGGGGCCGCCCGCAACTTACGACTACTATGGCGGGGGAGATATGAGCTACGATTCGGGCGGCTATGACTCCGGCTCGACTTACTCGACGGCGGGGCCGAACATCCTCAACTACGGCTTCCTGGAGGCCGGTTACAATTACCGCGACCCCAAAAACAACGGCTTGGAAGGCTCTCATGGCCTGGGGCTCACGCTCAGCGCCCAGCTTTTCCAGCCGTTGTTCGTGAAGGCTGGGTTCGGCTGGTCCAAGTCCAGCGGCGGTGGCAGAGCCTCCCGCGAGTATGATTTCACCCATGCCTCCCTCGGCGTGGGTCTCTACCTGCCCCTTGTCTCCAAATTCCACTTCGTCGGCGAGGTCGGCGGCCTTTACAGCAAGCTCGACGCCAATCGCGCCAACCTCAGCTTCACCGAGGGCGCCTTCTACGCCCGCCCTGCCCTGCGTTTCGCGCCCACGGAATCCATCGAGTTGCAGGCCGGGTTCACCATCACCAGCGGCGACGACTTCGACACCTCCATCATCGATGTCTCAGCCTACTTCCGCCTGCTCAGCCAGCTCGACCTCGGTCTCGGCTTGGATTTTGGCGACGAATTTACCGGATTTACCGGCGGACTCCGTTTCCGCTGGTGAAAAAAACAAGGCAGCCTCGGGGCTGTGTTGTTGTGTGTGGCGGGGCGTCGGGCCATGTGTCCGGCGTCCCGTTTTTTTTTCGGGGCAGGACGCAAAAAAACGCGCCGTCCGCTCGACAGCGCGTGCAAGTGGTGCATCTTCGCCCGGTCTGAAACGAATGCGCTTGAAGTATCGGTTGTTCCCCGTTGCCGCCGGGGTGGTTCATGGTTTGCTGCTGGCGGGCTGCGGCTCGATTTCGCCGCCGGACCGCATGGAGGAGGCCGGGCTGGAGACGCCCGGCTCCTGGCAGGACACCCGCACGGCCCGGGCCGGGGTGGACGCCGACTGGGTGAGCCGCTTCAAGGACACGCGCCTGCGCCGGCTCGTCGATCAGGCGTTGGCGGACAACCGCGACCTGCGCGCCGCCGTGGCGCGTTACGAGCAGGCGCTGCAGCAGGCGCGCATCGTCGGCGCCGCCGCGCTGCCGATGGCGGACCTGACCTTTGGCGGCAACCGCCAGAAGCAGAATTTCATCGGCTTGCCGCTCGATGGATTCGGCCCCGGCGGCGGTGGAGGCGGTGGCGTCTTCTCGAACACCTTCAACCAGTTCAACCTCAGCCTCGGCGTGCAATGGGAGGCCGATGTCTGGGGGCGCATCCGCGCCGGCAAATCAGCCGCTGTGGCGGACGCCCAGGCCGCCGCGCAGGACATCCGCGCCGCCCAGGCCTCGCTGGCCGCGCGTGTGGCCAGCACCTGGTTCACCCTGGCGGAGGAGCGCGAGCAGGTCGATCTGGCGCGCGAAAGCGAGAATGTCTTCCGCCAAACCGCCGACGCCGTGCGCGACCGCTTCGCCCGCGGCCAGCAGGAGGACGGCGGCGCGGCCTCGCAACTGCGCTTGGCGGAAACCGACGCCGCCGCCGCGCGCGCCGCGCGGCTGGAACGCCAGCAGAATCTCGAAAGCGCCGCCCGCCGGTTGGAAATCCTGCTCGGCGCCTACCCCGCCGGACAGATCGCCGCCGCCAAGCTGCCGCCGGTGCCGGGCAAGCCGCCCGTGGGCCTGCCCTCCGAACTGCTGCAACGCCGCCCCGACGTGCTGGCCGCCGAGCGACGTTACGCCGCCGCCGGCAAGCGCCTGAGCGAGGCCCGCCGCGCCGTGTTCCCGCGCTTGGCGCTCACCTCCAGCGCCGGCACCGCCACCGGCGATCTTTCCGATCTCCTCAACTCCGACTTCGGCGTCTGGCAGCTCGCCGGCAACGTCATCCAGCCCATCTTCACCGGCGGCCAAATCCGCGCCGAGGCGAACGTGCGCTACGCCAGGGAGCGCGAGGTCTTGGCCAACCTTCAGCAGACGGTGCTGAATGCCTTTGGCGAGGTCGAAACCGCGCTTGCCGCCGAGCGTTTGCTGGCGGAACGTGCCGACGCCGTCAGCGCCGCCCTCGACCTCGCGCGTCAGGCCGACGAAGCCGCGCGCGCGGACTTCGCCGGCGGCGTCGGCGACTTGCTCACCGTGCTCACCGCGCAGAACAGCGTGCTGCGCCTGCGCTCCCAGCAGATCACCCTCCACCGCCTCCGCCTCGAAAATCGTATCAACCTCCATCTGGCCCTCGGCGGCGATTTCACTTCGAAACCCGAATGACAAATGTCGAATGAAGACCACCGACCACTGGCCACTGGCTACCGCCCACCGTCCACCGGCTTCGGATTTTTCGAGGACGAGTAGGAGGACGAGAACGATTTTGCCATCTTAGCCCCCGTGAAAAAAGCCCTTCTCTCCATTCTCCTCGGCCTCGGCCTGCTCGGCGGCGCTTTTGCCGCCGTGAAGGTGATGGCCAAGTTCCGCCCCGAGGCCGTCGTGGTGGAACGGCCCAAGCTGCTCACCAGCGTCGAAACCCTCACCGCGCGCGCCGGCAAGGTCACGGTGCAACTGCCCTCCCAGGGCATCGTCGAACCCGTGCGCGCCGCCACGCTCGCCGCCGAGGTCGCGGGCCGCGTGGTCGAAGTCTCGCCGCGCTTTGAAACAGGCGAACGCTTTGCCGAAGGCGAGCTGCTCGTCCGTCTGGAGGACGCCGATTACCAAGCCTCGCTCGTCCAGGCCGAGGCGCACTTGGCCGAGGCCCGCGCCGCGCTCGTCACCGAAAAAGCCCGCGCCGAGCAGGCCGCGCGCGACTGGGAAAAGCTCGGCTCCAAGCAGCCAGCCACCGATCTCGTCCTGCGCAAGCCGCAGGTCGCCAGCGCCGAAGCCCGCGTCAGCGCCGCCACCGGCGCGCTGGAGAAAGCCCAGCGCGACCTGGAGCGCACCCGCATCAGCGCGCCCTTCGCCGGACGCCTGCGCACCAAGCGTACCGAACTCGGCTCCTACCTCACGCCCGGCGCGCCCGTGGCTGACATCGCCTCCACCGGCAGCCACCGCGTCCGCCTGCCGGTCAACGTCGAAGACCTCGCCTTCCTCCCCAACGGCGGCGATCACGCCGACGTGCCCGTCACCCTGGAGGCCGACGCCGCTGGCCGCGCCCACACTTGGCAGGGCAAAATCCTCCGCACCGAGGGCGAGGTCGAGCGCGCCAGCCGCTCCATCTACCTCGTCGCCGAAGCCGGGGAAAAAGACGCGCACGATCTGTTGCAGCCCGGCTTGTTCGTCCGCGCCAAGATCAGGGGCGTCACTCTCGACAACCTGTTCCGCGTGCCGCGCGCCGCGTTTCTCGACCGCGACCGCATCATCCTCATCGATGCCAGCGACCGCTTGCGGTTTCAACAGGTCGAAGTGCTGCGCGCCGACGGCCCCGACGTGCTCGTCTCCGGCGGTTTGAAAAACGGCGACCGCATCTGCCTCACCACCCTGGCCGCGCCGGTGGAAGGCATGGAAGTGCGCCCGCTCAAACCCCACGGTACGGCGGCGGGCGCTGTGACGCCTTGAATCGTCCTCGTTCTCGAAAATCCGAAGCCCGAAGCCCGAATTTCCCAACATCAAACGTCACCTTTCAACTCTTCGGATTTCGGGTTTCGGACTTTCCCCCTGATTCACCATGGAAAAAGCCATCTACTGGTTCAGCCGCAACCACGTCGCCGCCAACCTGCTCATGCTGGGGGTGATCGTCATGGGGGTGGTCTCCTGGGGCAAGCTCAAGAAGGAAATCTTTCCGGAGACCTCGATCGACGCCGTCGCCATCCGCGTGCCGTACCCGAACGCCACGCCCGCCGAGGTCGAGCGCGGCATCTGTATTCCCGTGGAGGAAGCCATCCTCGACGTGAACGGCATCCGCCGCCTCTCCTCCACCGCCGCGCCCAGCATGGGCATCGTACTGGCCGAGGTCGAGACCGGCTATCAGGTGCGCAACGTCATGGACGACATCAAAACCCGCGTCGATGCCATCACCAACTTCCCGGAGGAAGCGGAGACGCCTGTTCTGGACGAACTCGTGCTCAACGGCGAGGTGCTCAGCGTCGCCATTTCCGCTGACACCGGCGAGGCCTCCCTGCGTGTCATGGCCGAGCGCCTGCGCGACGAACTCACCCTGCTCGATGAGGTCACCAAGGTCGATCTCAAGCTCACCCGGCCTTATGAAATCTCCATCGAAGTCTCCGAAGCCACGTTGCGCGCCTACGGCCTCACCTTTGATCAAGTCACCGCCGCAGTGCGCGGCAGCTCGCTCGACCTGCCAGCCGGTTCCGTCCGCACCGCCGGGGGAGAGATTCTCATTCGCACCGAGTCGCGCCGTTACTACGCGCCGGAGTTTGAAGAAATCACCGTCGTCACCCGGCCCGACGGCAGCCAAGTGAAGCTTGGCCAGATCGCCGCCATTGTGGATGGCTTCGAGGAGATCGACATCGAGTCCGAGTTCGACGGCCGCCGCGCCATGTTGCTGACGGTTTTCCGCGTCGGCAATCAAGACACCCTCAAGGTCGCCGTCGCCGTCAAAAAATTCATCACCGAGGAAGCGCCGCGCCTTTTCCCCGATAACGTCAAACTCGAAATCTGGAAGGACGACTCTACCTATCTCAAAGGCCGCCTCGAACTGCTGGGCCGCAACGCCGCCACCGGCTTCGTGCTCATCATCATCGTGCTCTCCCTTTTCATGCGCCCCGCGCTTTCCATGCTCGTGGCCATCAGCGTCCCGGCGGCTGTTCTCGGCACAGTGGCCCTCATGGGGCCGCTCGGTGTGTCGATCAACATGATCAGCCTGTTCGCCTTCATCCTCGTGCTCGGCATCGTCGTGGATGACTCGATCATCGTCGGAGAGAACGTCTATCACCGCATCGCCAACGGCGAGCACCCGAAGACCGCCGCCCCCGCCGGCACACACGAAGTCGGCGTCGTCGTCATCTTCGGCGTGCTCACCACCATGATGGCCTTCACGCCCATGCTCGGCCTCAGCGGCGTCAGCGGCAAAATCTGGCCGCACATCCCGCTCGTCGTCATCCCCGCGTTGGGATGGTCCCTGTTGCTGACGAAATTCGTCATGCCCTCCCACCTCGCCATGCTCAGGCCCGCCAGCGCCCGCGGGAAAGGCCCGACCGACCGCTTGCTCAACGCCGTCGATGCCGGGCTGCAAGGCTTCATCAGGCGGATTTACCAGCCCGTCCTCCATCTCTCCATCCGTTGGCGCTACGTCACCCTTTGCGCTTTCGTCGCCCTCGTCGTGGCCGTCACCGGCATGGTCGCCACCGGCTGGATCAAATTTCAGTTTTTCCCCGAGGTCGAGGCGGACGTCGTCATCGCCCGGCTCACGCTGCCGGAGGGCGTGGCCTTTGATACCACTCGCGCCGCCGTCCAGACCATCGAGAGCGCCTCCAAGCGTCTCCAGGAAGAATACATCGCCGCGCATGGCGGCCCCATCATCCGTCACACGCTCGCCAGCTCCGGCAGCCAGCCTTTCCAGCAGGGATTCGACCAGATCGGCGGCGCGCCCACCGGCTCCAACCTCGGCGAAGTCACCATCGAACTCACCCCCGGAGCTGGACGCAAGCTCAGCGCCAGTGAGATCGCCTCCCGCTGGCGCGAGCTGACCGGCGCCATCCCCGGCGCGCTGGAGCTGACCTTCCAGACCCAGGCCGCCGGCGGCGGCAACGCCATCGATCTCGAAATCAGCGGCAACAACATCGCCGAACTGGAGGATGCCGCGGCCATGATCAAAGACGAGCTGGCCGCTTTCCAGGGCGTCATCGACATCGCCGACAACAACCGCCCCGGCAAACGCGAACTCAAGCTCGCCATCAAGCCCGGCGGCGAGATCCTCGGCCTCCGCCTCGCCGACATCTCGCGCCAAGCACGACAAGCCTTTTACGGCGACGAAGCCCAGCGCCTCCAGCGCGGGCGTGACGAGGTCAAGGTCATGATCCGCTACCCCGAAGCCGAGCGCCAATCCATCAACAACCTCGCCGACATGAAAATCCGCGCGCCGGATGGCTCCGAGATTCCCTTCAGCGCCGTGGCCGATTTCGACTACGGCCACTCCGCCTCCTCCATCCAGCGCGCCGAGCGCCGCCGCGCCATCAAAGTCACCGCGGACATCGATAAGGCCGTTGAGGGCGCCAACGCCAACGAAGTCGTCGCTGCCCTGATGGAAAAAGTTTTTCCCAAGGTCAAAGAGCGTTTCCCCGGCGTGCAGTTCGGTTTCCAGGGCGAGCAGAAAGACCAGCGCCAATCCGTCCAGGAAATGGCGCAGAAGAGCCTCATCGCCATGCTGGGCGTCTATGTACTGCTGGCCATTCCGCTGCGCTCGTATTTGCAGCCGTTCATCATCATGAGCGTCATCCCGTTCGGCATCATCGGCGCCGTGTTCGGGCACATGCTGCTCGGTCTGGAACTCAGCATCATGTCCATGTGCGGCGTCGTCGCCCTCTCCGGCATCGTCATCAACGACAGCCTCATCATGGTGGAGTTCGTCAACCGCGAGCGCGCCGCCGGGCACGACGGCATCCAGGCCGCGCTGGAGGCCGGCGCGCGCCGGTTCCGCCCCATCTTCCTCACCTCCGCCACCACCTTTGCCGGGCTGATGCCCATGCTCTTCGAGACCGACATCCAAGCCCGCTTCCTCATTCCCATGGCCGTCTCCCTCGGCTTCGGCGTCGTCTTCGCCACCCTCATCACCCTCCTCCTCATCCCGGCGATTTACCTCATCCTGGAGGACTTGAAACATTTCCTTTTTGGCAAGCGCGCCGATGACTCGGTGAAGCTGCACGAGGCTGCGCCGGGAGTGGGGTGACAAATCGAAAATAGGGGATGGCTGTGTTTTTTGTCACCCCCCGAATCCCAGCGGCTTCATGTACAGCACGGGCATGGCTGCACCCAATGCCCCGGCGCGGCCTCCCGCAGTGTCAAATCCATGCCCACGCTGTCCTTCCAGCGCGGATGGCTCATGCGGTGGCCGAAGGCGCAGCCCTCCGGCGGGTTGATCGGCGAAGGCACGTCGCCTCTGAGCAGTTCCCGTTTGCGACGCTGCGCGGGATCGGGCACGGGAATGGCGTCCAGCAAGGCCCGTGTGTAGGCGTGGCGTGGATCGCGATAAAGCGTCTCCGCCGGCGCCATCTCGACGATTTTGCCCAAATACATCACCGCCACGCGGTCGCTCATGTGCTTCACGATGCTGAGGCCGTGGGCGATGAAAAGATAGCTCATCCCCATGTCCCGCTGCAAGTCGAGCAACAGGTTCAGCACCTGGCTCTGCACGGAGACATCGAGCGCGGACACCGGCTCGTCGCAGACGATGAGCTTCGGCTTCAACGCGATGGCGCGCGCGATGCCGATGCGCTGGCGCTGGCCGCCACTGAACTCGAAGGGGAAACGATCCGCCGCGCTCACCGACAGGCCGACTTTGTCGAGCAGATCGAGCACCCATTTCCGCCGCTCCTCCTTCGTGCCGATTTTTTGCACGATGAACGGCTCCTCCAAAATATCGCGTACGGTGTGGCGCGGATTCAGCGACTCCGCCGGATCCTGGAAGATCATCTGGATATGCCGCCGCACCGGCCGCAGCGCTCTCATGCCGGCATGAGTGATGTCCCGCCCTTCAAACTCGATGCTGCCCGCCGTCGGTTTGAGCAGCCGCACGACGGCCTTGCCCAAGGTGGTCTTGCCACAACCCGACTCGCCGACCAGCCCCAGCGTCTCGCCCTCGCCCAGAGTGAAACTGACCCCGTCCACCGCCTTGCAAGAAGCCAAGGCACGCCTCAACACGCCGCCGCGAACGGGGAAATGCTGCTGGAGGTTTTGGACGGTGAGGAGGGGCATGAAACAAGGTTCCCCGGCATTCAGATGGCGGCCAGCTTGGGTTCACGCTGATACAGCACCCAGGTGACAAGATCGGTAGAAGAAAGTTTCAGCCCCCCTTTGTCGAGGTGCCACGCAAGCGTCCTGGACCTTGGCAGCCTGGCTTCATCTTCAAGGTGCAGTTCCAACGCCTCCACGGCGCTGCAAAGAATTTTTTCAACCGTTTTGGCGGTTGTGACGCAGCCCGGAACATCTGGAAAATAACCGGAGAGGTTTCGCGTGCCCTTTTCAATGACGAACAAGTACTTCATGGCATGAATGTGATGGGTTTACAATAAACCGGCCGGGCGTTCATTTCCAGCCCGCTTGTTTTTGAATGCTGTTCCAGGTGGCGGGAAGCAGTTCATCAGCCGGATGCCCCAGCACGGTGACTTTGCCGGCGCGCGAGGGGTGGACATACTGACGGTGGCTGCCCTTGGTGGCCTTCAGAGTCCACCCTTCTTTTTGCAGGCGTTGAAGGACTTGGCGGACTTTCATGACGCAACGCATATGGGACAGTTCTCCACCCAATGCCCCGGCGCGATCTCGGCGAACGGCGGGCGGGTGTTCAGGTGGGCGGCGCTGTGCTCCTTGCCGGAGCGTTCGGCGAAACGGCAGCCGGGTTTGAAATCGGCGATGCCGGGTACGTTGCCGGGGATGGCTTTGAGCAGGGTCTTCGGCGTGCTGTCGAGACGCGGGATGCTGTCCAGCAGGCCCCGGGTGTAGGCGTGGCGCGGGTTGGCGAAGAGATCATGCACGCTGGCCTGCTCGACGATGCGCCCGGCGTACATGACGGCGACTTCATCACACACTTCCGCGATGACGCCGAGATCATGCGTGATGAGGATGACGCTCATGCCCATCTCCTTTTGCAGATCGGCGATGAGTTCGAGAATCTGCGCCTGCACGGTGACATCCAGCGCGGTGGTCGGTTCGTCGGCGATCAACAGGCGCGGCTCGTTGATGAGCGCCATGGCGATCATGACGCGCTGCCTCATGCCGCCGCTGAGCTGGTGCGGATATTCGTTGAGCCGCTGCTCCGGCGCGGGGATGCGCACCTTTTTCATCATCTCGATGCTGCGGGCGAGCACCTCGGCCTTGCCGCATTCGGTGTGCAGCAAGATGGACTCGGCAAGCTGGCGGCCGACGGTCTGCACCGGGTTCAGCGCGGTCATCGGCTCCTGGAAGATCATGCTGATGGCGTTGCCGCGCACCCGCTGCATTTCCTCGAGCGGCAAAGATACCAGATCACGCCCTTCAAAGTGGATGCTGCCTCCGAGAATCTTCCCATGCGGCTGCGGCAGCAGGCGGGTGATGGAAAACGCGGTGACGCTCTTGCCGCAGCCGGACTCGCCGACGATGCCGAGCGTCTTCCCGCGCGGTACGTCGAAGCTCACCCCGTCCACCGCCACCATGCGGCCCGCGTCCGTGTCGAACGCCGTGACGAGATCGCGCACGGACAAGAGCGATGAGTGATGAGTGATGAGTGATGAATCTGCGGACATCAGCGATGGATCATACTTTGCTTGGTAGTGCGGACGGAGGCTGTCTGCATGGCCATGATTTCATTGGCTTCCGACGCCAGGAGATTGACGGTCTCAGCATTTGCGATCTTTGCGTCACGCAGCAATTCCAGCCAATAAATGGTTTCCTCAAGCTCCTGGCTGCCCGCTTCGAGCTTGCTGACAAACTCCGCTTTCGAACGAGCGCGGCAGGCTTCCCGATAATGCGCGCCCACCGAAGTTCCCGACCGGAGCATCTGGCGTCCGAGTATCCTGGCTTCCTCCGTTCGCGGCAGGCTCGCAAACAAACGAATCATCGCCAGGGCAAACGCCTTGGTTCGCTCTTTCAAATTTCTCTGGCATTCATCATTCATTACTCATTACTCATCATTCATCACTTCATTCCTGCCTGTAGTCGTCAAAGACGCGCAGGGTTTCGCCAAAATCATGCCCGGAACGCAGGGCTTCCTTGGTTTCGCGCTTCAAATCCTCGTCAATCCAAAACATGTAGGCATCCATCGGCTCGCGGCTTTTGCGCGCGTTGCCTTTCTCCGGCCACTGCACCCAGCGCCAACAGGTGTAACGATAAAAGGGCGACTCCCAGGCCGGGATGGTGCAGGCGCGGTCCTCAATGAGCTTGGCAAGCTGCCAGGACAGTTCCCGCACCTCCTCCTCCGTCTGCGCCTTGCGATGGCGGTCAATGAGCACGTCCAGCTCGGGATCGGCGGTCTGGGTGATGTTGTTCGTGTCCGTTACCACCTCGCGCTTGCCGTCTTTGCTGGTCTTGAAGGCGTTGTCGCTGTGGTAATCATCCCAAAAACGGGGATAAGGCGGTCGCGCGCCGAAACCGGCAAAGCCCAGTTCATGCACCTTCTGGTCCAGCTTCTTGTACATCTGGGTCGCGTCCAGCCCCTCGACAATGATCTCCAAACCCGCTTTTTTGGCCTCCTCTTTCAAGCGCAACATGATTGGCGTGACGGTGGCGGAGTTGAAAGTGGTCAGCGTGAAGGACAACCGTTTGCCTGCCGCGTTGCGGAGGATGCCGTCCGGCCCCGGCTTGTCGAACCCGGCTTTGGCGAAATGCTCGCGCGCTTTCACCGGATCAAAGGGCCGCGCGCGCAAGTCCGGGTTGGTAAACTTCCCGAAGCCCGCGAAGGTGCTCTGCATCCGCGTCTTGTCGCCGCGAAAATCCACCTCGATGACCTTTTTAAAATTCATCGCGTAATGGATGCCGAGACGCACGTCCAGATTGTCAAGCGGCGGCTTGCTTTCGTTGATGCGGATGCCCCAGGTGACTTGCGGATATTCGTTGTAAAACAAGTGTTTCTCGATGCAGCCACGATAAATCTCCGGGATTTCCGTCTTGTCATACCAGTAGCGCGGCGAGCCGCTGGGACTGAAATAGTAGTCAAACTGCCCCTGGCGGAACATCTCAAACGCCTTGTCTGGGCTGGCGATGATCTTGTACTCGATGAAGTCTGGGTTGCAGATGTAGCGATAGTGTTTCAAATCCCGCGCCCACCAATCCTGCACGCGCTTTAGTGTGATGGATCGCCCTCGCTTCAGCAAGCCGGGGTCAATCTCATAGGCGCCTGTGGTCGGACAGACGCGCCACTGATAGCGCGCCGGGAAATCCGAGCCAAACTCGCGGAAGAAATGCCGGGGCATCGGCGAAAGCATCGCATACCAAATGGGATCGGGCTTCAGTTCGGGGATCGTGACGGAAAAGGTACGGTCATCATATTTCGTGATCGCCGCATACTCCTTCGAGTACCAGTCATTGTACCATGGATCTTTGAGATGCGGGCTGGTCATGACGAAGAATGTCATGAAGAAATCCTCCACCTCGATGGGCGCGCCGTCCGAGTAGGTCAGGTTGTCCCGGAGTCGAAAATAAACCGTCTTTTGGTCTTCGCTCACGGCCCATTCCCTGGCCAGGCCCGGAATCCACACATCCTCATCCTGGTGGCGCGTGACGAGGCTGATTTCCACGTTGTCGCGATGCTGGCCGCGGAAGGTATTGTTGCCGTCCGGGCCGACGAAACGGAACGTGGGCGGGAAGGTGGGGTGCCAGTCGTGAAAGGTGCCGCCCTTCTTCGCCCGCGGATCGCCAAACTCCGGCACGTCCGCGCCGTCCTGCCATTGCAAATCCGCCGGCAAATCCGCCGCGGTTTTCCACTGAAAGAAATCCGGCTTCGACCTCCAATAGGCTTGCACTTCCTCCGTGTTGTCGTACGGCGGGAAACGCGTGTCCTCGGAGTCGGAGCAGGCGGTGAGGAGAAGCGGGCACACAAGCCAGAGTAAATCCGGCAAGCGCATGGGAGACGGCGGGTTCATTCTGGATTGGCTTTGAGAAGCGTTGCGATGATCTCAGGACTGACTCGGAAATTCAGGTCATCCGTGAGCCGGGTGAAGATGGGACGAAGGGGGCCGATGAGGCCGAGCTTGCGGGCGCGCACCAGGACACCGAGAACACCGATGACGGACAAACCCCGCGCGCCCGCCACCTTGCGTCCGCGCGCTTCATCCATGAGGATGTGATCCGCCTGCATCTCCTCCGCGAGCTGGATCGCCTCTTCCTCGCCCGCGTCCAGCTTGAAGGGCAGCTCTCCGAGTTGCGGCGGCCGGTCCAGGGTGCGCACCTCAAGCCACGCCGCGTGGAGGATCGAGTCTATCTCAGGATGCTCCGGAACGCCTGCCAGCAGTTCTGAAGCGACTGCGGCCGGCACAATGACCTTTCCAAAGATCGCTTCCAGAACCTGCGCGCATTCAAGCCGGGCAAGGTAGCAAAGGCAGGACGTGTCGGAGATGACGATCACAGCCAGCCGAGCTTTTTGAGATTTTCGATCTCCCGCATGCCCTCTTCATCCGTCCAGGTGCAGGTGGGCAGCCCGCGAGCCACGGCGAGATCAAAAAACTCCACGTAGCCGATGCCGCACATCCTGCGGACTTCGCTCCCTGAAATGCGTTCCTGGGCATAGAGTGTGAGCGCCAGCTCCTTGAGCGCGGCCTTTTCATCGAGTCCGGCGGACTCGGCGATGGGGTCTGGAATTTCGATCTTCATGGCATCAAGATAACGGAAAGAAGCCTCCTTGTCATCGGTAGGTGGTGAATTTCTTCGGGTCGAAAGCCTCGCGCACCGCCTCGCCCACGAAGGTGACGAGCACGAGCACCGCGGTCATCGCCACGAAGGCGCCGCTGACGATCCAAGGGTAGTTGAAATTTTCCGTGCCCTCGCGCAGCAGGCGGCCCCAACTCGGCTCCTCCGGCGGCAGGCCGAAGTTCAGAAAATCCAGCGCCGCCAGCGAGGTGATGATGGCGGAGACCTCGAACGGCGCCAGCGTCACCAGGATGGCGATGCTGTTCGGCAGGATGTGCCTGAAAATGACGCGGCCCGTGCCCGCGCCCAGCAGCCGCGCCGAGGCCACGTAATCCCGCGCCTTTTCCTTCAGCGCCGCCGCGCGGATGTACATCGTGGCGCCCATCCAGCTAAACAAGGCGATGATGGTCACCAGCAGAAACAGGTTCGGACTCACGATGGAACTGACGATCATGACGATGAACAAAAACGGCAGCACCGACCAGATCTCGATCAAGCGCACGCCGGTCAAATCCGTTGCGCCGCCGAAGTAACCGAGCACCCCGCCCGTCGCCACGCCCACCACAAAAACGAAGGCTACGAACAGTACCGAGGCGATGACCGCCTGCTGCCAGCCGCCGAACAAAATGGCCAGCACGTCCCCGCCCATTGAGGTCGTGCCCAAAAAATGCCGGTGCCGCCACGAGGGCGCCGAGGGCGGATACAGCACCGTCAGCAGCTTGTCATCCGCCTGCGCCTCCAGCGCGGCTGACTTGCCGTCGGAATAGTCCGTGTAAGCGGCGCGGTTGCCTTTCTCATACGTGGCCTTCTCCACCTGCTCATTGTCCGCGTCCCAGCCGAGCATCTCCCCCTGCTTCAATCCATGGCGGAAGACCCACTCCTGGCGCTTTTGCTCCAGCTTGTCGCGAAACACCGTGTAAGCGCGGCCATTGAAAGGCTTCGACGCACCGGCACGATGCACTACACCGTCCCGCGTCTCCAGCTCCTCAATGGTCTCCGGCGTGTCCAGCTTCGCGTCATAAGGCACCAGCGGCAGCAGCACCCAGTCGCCGTTTTTCTCCTCGCGGAACTTCTTTTTCAGTTCGCGGTAGTCCGTCTCCGCCTCGTCCGGCAGGCCGAAGGTCGTACCCGGCAGCACCTTCGTGGCAAAGGGAAAGTAAAACGCTCCGTCGTAGCGAACCACCAGCGCGCGCTTGCCCACCAGCAGATTGTCCAGCGACGCCACCCCCACGAGACCGAGCAGGATCAAAAAGGAAAGGTGCCCGCGCCGTATCTCGCGGAAGCGACGAAACTGTTTCAAGGTCAGCGGGCTCCAGTGCCACTGGCGTTGGCCTCGCCACAACAACCCGCCGCCCGTCAGAGTCAGCAGTCCCAGCAAAATCCACCCCGCCCACGCGCCTCCGAGGAAGGGGACCTTGAACACCGGCACCGTCAGCGACAGTCCGCGCAACAGCGCGCTGAGCGCCGCGAAAACGAGGAGAATGATGCCGGTGGTTCGGGGGGACATGGTTTAGAATGACGAATGACGAATGCGGAATGACGAATGAGCGGCGCGGCTCGAATGGCGAACGGGAGAATCGCACCGCTTCGAGGTCCGCCAGGATTCGAGATTGGGGTTTTGGAATTCTTGAGTCATTTGAATTTCATTCGACATTCGTCATTCCGCATTCGTCATTCAAACCTGATGCGCGGATCGGTCAGCGCCACGAAGAAATCGGACAAAATGTTGCCCACCATGAGCAGCACCACCTGCACCACCAGGATGCCCATCACCAGCGGATAATCGCGATCCAGCAGGCTGTAATAACTCAGCAGGCCGAAGCCGTTGATCTCGAAGATCAACTCGATGAGCAGCGACCCCGCCACGAAGATCGAAACGATGTGCCCCAGCGTCGTCGCCAGCGGGATGAGCGAGTTGCGCAACGCATGGTTCAGCACCGCGCGCTTGAAGCCCGCACCCTTGGCGATGGCCGTGCGCACGTAGTCCGCCGCCAGATTGTCCATGAGATTGTTCTTCACCAGCAGCGTCATGAAGGCGAAGCCGCCGATCATATAGCAGACCAGCGGCAGCGCCGCGTGGTGCAGCAGGTCCCAGACCTTGCCGCCCAGCGTCAGCGAATCGAAATCCTCGCTGACAAAGCCGCCGGTCGGGAACCAGCCCAGCCGTGCCGCCAGATACACCACCAACACGCTGCCCAGCACGAAACCGGGAATGGCGTAGCCGACGAAGATCAAAATCGAACTCACATTGTCCAGCACCGTGCGGTGCTTGATGGCCTTCAAAACGCCCAATGGAATGCACACAAGATAGGTGATGATGAACGTCACCAGCCCGTAAAAAATCGAAACCGGCATCCGCTCGCGAATCATGCCCCACACCGATTCGTTATAACGCGTGGAGACGCCCAGATTCCCCTGGAGCAGCCCGTCGAAGCGCGGGCGAAAGACCTGCACACGTTCCTTCTCCGGCTCCGCCTGGGTGCGCCAGGATTTCAGCGCGTCCGCGTCATCGGCGGACAGCTTGCCGTCGCGTGTCACCTTCGCCTCGATGACACGATACGCATTGTTCGGCTGCCACTGCTCGCGCGGCAGCAGCTCTTGCAGCGTCACGGGATGCTCCTGTTCGTCCTTGGCGAATTTGACGAACTGCTTGTCCGCCTCCTTCGGTAGCGCGCCCAGCCAGGCCAGATAGGCCGGGAAAAAATCTCGGTCGAAACCGTAATAGGCCGCCATTTCCTCCTTCTGCTCCTCGCTCAAGGAACCGCCCGCGTCCTTCATGCCGCGCTCCCCCTGCATCTCCACCGCCTGCCGCAGTGCTGCCTCCAGCGGCCCGCCCGGCGTGATGCGCGTGATGAAAAACACCACCAGCGTCGCCCCGATCAGCGTCGGAATGATTAGCAGGAAACGGCGGATGAAGTAGTCGCGCATGAGGCAATGACAAGGAAACGCAAACCTTCAACGATACGCCGCCCGCGCACAAGGTTTTGTGTCCGTTTTTTCTCGTTCTGCAAGGAGCGGGACTTGCCAAGTCCCGCGATGGGCGCTTGCAAAGCGCCTCTCCTTGCCGACCGCCTCACCGGTTCTCATTCCCTCCCGATCCCGACTTGAACAAAGGCAGCCGCAAGCGGCGGCGGTCGGGAGTGTCGTCCGCGGGCATGGGGCCGGTTTCGGCTGCCGGGCCGGGGTTTTCGGCCTCCGTGGTGGCGGAGCGGCCGCCGAGGTTGAAAAGGCGCGGTTTCCATTGCGGATCGCCGATGCTGCCGCGCGCTTGGTATTCCAGCAGCTCGCTCACCGGGCGCAGCACCAGCCCCGGCAGGCCGCGCATCCGCGCCTGCGCGTCGAATTCCACTTTGTCCTCGATGAAATTGGCGTTGCCTTTGGCCACCAGGCGGAAGGCCGTGGTCAGAGCCTCGATGTTGTCCGTATAAATGTGTCCGTCGGCCACGCTAAAGGTGCAGTTCGCCTCCTTGGCCACGTTGTAGCCTTTGATGGGCGACGGCAAAAAACCGCCGAGCAGCGGCGTCAGCGGTCCCAGGATGGGCACCGCGTAGAGGTTGCCGTTGAGGATGATGGCCACGCCTTTGCCGCGCAGGGCTGCCGGATTTCCGGTCACGCCTTCGAAATTGAAATGGCCGGTCAGGTCGCCCTCCGTCTCGTAGGCCGGCGCGTAGATGCGCGCGAAGCGGGCGAAGCTCAGCGCGTTCACCTTCACCTCCGCCGCGTAGGTGGGCTGCCGCGGGCGGGTGTCGGCGCGGCCTTTCGCCTCGAACTGCCCCTGCATGAGCCGCGCCGCCGCCTCGAAGGTGATCTCCCCGCGCCGTGCGCTCACGTCGGCGCGCGCTTGCTCAAAATCCAGATCCTTGCCGAACACCTTCCAGCGCAGCGGGTCCATCGTCAGCGTCACGTCGAACTCGTCCTTGCCCGCCGTGCGGCCCTTGGCCGTCATCGCGCCACCCATGACGCGACCGTTGATGTCAAAGCTGATTTCCCCGTCCTTGCCGCTCACCTCCGCCGTTCCTTGCGTGAAGTCCAGCGCGCGGCCAAACAACTCGTACTGGAACGCCTCCGCCTTCACCGCCACCTCGAACTCGTCCCGTTCCGGCGAGAGATCCGTGCGCCCCTTCGCCAGGAAAGGGCCGTCGAACAACCTGCCGCGCACATCGAAGGCTAGTTCGTCCTTTTTGAAAATCAACTCGCCCTGCGGCGCGGCGATCTCATAGTCCCTGTCCCAAAGCCGGTAAATGCCCGCGCCCTCCAGCGCCGCGAAAGCCACCCGGCAATCCGTCTTCTCCGGCCCGCGCCAGCCGAAGACACCGTCCGCGTTCACCACCGTCTCCGGCGGCATCCGGTGGCGCGCCACGATGTCCGCCACCTGCGGCGCAAAGCTGCGCAGGATGGGCACCGGATCGCACTTCGACCGCGCGCCGGCCAGCCGCACCCATTTCTCGCGGTCGTCCACCTCCACCTCGTCCGCCTCCGCCACGCCGTCCGCGCGTTCGGCGCGCACGTTGCGGAAAATCAGATGCGGCCCCTTGATCTCGAAGCTGCCATCCGCCCGGTCAAAGACCACGCCGCGATGCGCCACGCCGCGCAGCTCGCCGCGGCCCGTGTTCACGCAGTCATTGAGGTTCGTGCCCGGCCCCCGTCCCTCCAGTTTCACGTAGATGCTCGAATCCCGGTCGAATTTGAAACGGTCGATCAACTCCCGCGTCTGCTCCTTGAGCAAGAAAGGTTTGAACGCCGCCGGATCCATCTTCAACGTCGCCCGGTAGCGCAGCCCTTGCTCCTCGTGCAACAGCACTTGCAGGCCGAGCGAGCCGGTACGGTGGCGCAGCACCCCATCCCGCACATAGAAGCCGTCCGCGTTCACACCGAAGCTCGCGCTCAACCCCTCGAACACCTCCCCCCGGCTCGTGAAGCGCGGGCAATGCACCTCCCCGCGCGCATCCACCGGCCGCTTCATGGCCGCGCCGGTTTTTCCAAAAAACCAGCGTCCCTCCAGCGCCAAGCTCGGCCCTTGGTCGTAAAACACCACCTCCCGCAGCGCGTCCGTGCTCAGCAGCACATCCGCCGCCGAAGTCAGGTCCGCGCTCGATGTCAGCCGGAAATCCACCGCCTCCTCGCCGAGCCGCCATGCCGCCGTCGCGTCCAGGTTGCCGAGCGCGTCCGCCAGCCGCAGCCGCCGCAAGTCCACCTCGCCGTTGGCCAAACCCGCCTCGATCAGCAACTCCCGGCACTGATAGCCGCGATAGGAAAAATCGCGCGCCACAAAATCCAGATCCACCTCCAGCGCCTCCAGCGAGTCCGCCTCCCCCCGCGCTTGCAGCAGCAAAGTCGGCCGCGTTTTGAACTCGAACCGCGCCAGCCAGTCCAAAGCGTATTGAATCTGTGTGCGATACTCCCGCATCACCTTCAGCCGCCGCGCCGCCAGCTCCTGGGCGCGCCTCCGTTTTTCCTCCGAGTCCGGCATCTGCCCCAACTGCACGTCCGCTGTCAAATCCACCCGGATGCCCGCCACCTCCCCGGTCGCGTGCGCCACCTCCAGATGCCGGTCATGGAAAAACGCCCGCGCGCTGAAGTCCCGCAGCTCGATCACCGTCAGCTCCGGATGCTTCGGGTCCACCGGCAGCGCCACATTCGCGCGCGCCAGATCCAGCCCCTCCACCCGGAGCTTGCCGCGCATGAGTTGCCCGTAATCGAACTCCACGTTCACCCGGTCCAGCGAGGCCAGCAACTGCTCGCGCCCGCCGTCATTGTAAATCCGCACCTCGCGCGCCGTCAGGCCGCCCAGCAGGTTCAGGCCCAGCCGCTCGAACTCCGCGTAAACCCCGCGCTGCTCGAGCTGCTCCACCACATAACCGCGCCAGCGCGCCGCGAAAGCCGCCGAATTCAGATACAACACCGCCCCCGTGATCCCGCTCAGGATCACCAGCAACAGGCAGCGTTGGAAAAAACGGCGGATCATGTCTTCTCTCTTGATTGAACGCTCCTCGGACGCACCGCATCTCAAACTCAATGCAGGCCGTTTTTCGGCGCATTGCCAAATTGCACAACTTTTCAGCTTCGGGTAATCTAAATCATGTCCTCCTTGCCGGCGCCCCCGCCTCCGTCCGCGGACGGCGCATCGCCCGCGTCGCCGCGACCGCGCCGCCGCCGTTGGAAAAAAATCGTCCGCATCCTGCTCGCCTGCGCCGCCCTCGCGACCACCCTGCTGGCGCTGGCCGGCTGGCATGTCTGGCACGACCGCACCGCCTACGCCCAGCGCGCGCTCAACCACTACCTGCCGGACCTCGCGCCGACCCTCGACAGCCTGGAGATCAGCCCCGCTGAAATCCGCGTCGAAAACCTCCAACTGCGCGACCCGGACAGCGGCGAAGTCTTCGGCATCCTCCACCAAGCCGGCCTCAGCCATTGGCGAAGCAGCCTCAGCCAGCGAAAAATCGGCCGCATCGAAATCGACGGCCTCCACCTCAGCACCAGCGCCGAACGCCTCCCCGCTTTGCTCGCCGCGCTATCGCTTCAAACCACGGCAACGAGCGCAACAGCGGCGGAAACGGATGCCGCAACACCGCCACCGGCCAGCACCGCCTCCCTCTCCATCGAAGGCATCGACCTCACCGATCTCCGCATCGAATTCGACGGCGGCGACACCCTGCCATCCGTCTCCTTCAAGCTCGATCATCATCTCGACAGCTTCCGCCTCGAAGCCGGCGTGCCCGCGCTGGACGCCACCGATCTCACCCTGCGTGACCTCCATGTCACCACCCCGGACGGCTCCAGCCTCCAAGTCCCCGCGCTGCGCCTGCGCGCCGCGTTCGACCCCGCCGACGGCATCCTGCGCCTCGACGAGATCGACCTCGCCGGACTCGCGCTCGACCTCCGCCCCGGCATGGACACTCTGCTGCAAACCTTCCTCTCCGGCCCGAAGTCGGAGAAAACACCGTTCCCAGCTTGGTTCAAAGGAATCGCACTCCGCCAAGCTGTCCTGCAAAATTTGGCGATCAAAGCCGCGGAAGGATTGCCGCCCGCCCTCGGCCTGCCCGCCCTCCGCATCGAAGCGCGGCTGGAGCATCACGCCGAAGACCTCTTCTGGAGCGCCACCGACGGCTTGCAAAAACCCGGCCGCCACCAACTCAAGCTCACCGAAACCGCGATCCAGCCCACGGACGCGGTCACCCCCGGCCATCTCAAACTGCCCGAATTGCGGCTTCACCTAGGCCACGACCCCGAAGCTGGCCAGTGGCAAATCGAAGAACTCACCGCCACCAAACCCGACATCCACTGGACACCCCAATGGGAAACCGCCCTCCTCGGCCCCGCCGATCGCGACCCTGAAAACGCCAACGATCCACCAGCCCGCCCCGCGCCAGCACCCACCGTGCATCTAGTCAAACTCGCCCTCAACGACGCCCAACTCCGCATTCAGGAAACCGCGCGCATCCCCTTGGATATCGAAAGCCTGATCGAGCTTCAACTCACCGGCCTGAGCCTGCAAGACTCCCAAATCAACTCCAGCGACCCGCAGCGTCTCCTCCTGCGCCAAATCCAAACCCGCATCCCCGGCTCCCACACCGCAGAACCCACCACCATCGAATCCATCGAACTCGTGATCCACCCCGACGCGCTTCTCCAAGAAGGCCGCATCGACCGCCTGCATATCGAAAAACCGCTCCTAACCTATCATATCGACTTCGACGCCCTGGCCGCAAATCCGTCTCCGTCCGCGCCAGCCTCCACGCCCGCCGCGCCGTTCAGCCTCCCGCCGCTTTTTGAAAAGCTCCACTTCGCGCACCTCGTCGTCACCGAAGGCACCGTGCATGTCGATGGCCGGCTCGGCGCGCCCTTCGAAGCGGATACCACGTTCAACGTCACCACCGAGCCGGAAGACACCCCCGGCGCTAATACCTCCGCTCACACCCTCGCCATCGCCGAGACCCGGCTGCACGCCACCGACCAGCGTCACCCTCTGCCCGTCGCCCGCGTCGGCAGCGTCGAGGTCCGCGTCCGCCTGCCGGAGGCACTCACTGAGCGCCGTCTGGAAAGCCTCGCCCTCACCGGCGGCCAGATCGAATTTGGCGACGCCTTGATGGCCATCCTCGACACCGGCTCCGCCAAGCCCGGATCGCCGCCGGCTTCTCCGCCTCCCGCTGCAGCCGCCCCCGCCACGGTCGAAAAGAAGTGGCACGCCGGCAAAGTCACCGTCAGCGATCTGGGCATCACCCTGCAACGCATCGCCCCCGGCCTGCCGCCGCTCAATTTTAACGTGCAATTTGAGATCCTCGACACCTCGTTGGAGCCGGAAGGCTTGGTGGAAAACATCGAGCCGCAGCGCGTCGAACTCTCCAGTCTCACCATTCCCGCCCCTTACGGCTCGCTGCGTCCCGTCGCCCGGCTCGACACCATCTTCGTCCACTTCACCCTCGACGGCCTGCTGCGCCGCCGCATCGGCAAGGTCGAAATCCTCAACCCCACCCTTTACGTCGGCGAGCCGCTGTTCTGGTATGTCGATTACTACCGCAACTTCGCCGCCGGCGATTCCAGCGGCGATTCCGCTGTGCCGCAAACAGCCCTCGTCTCGGCGGAAAGAGGCACCGCTCTGGCCGCCGCCGCGGAAACCGTGACCGGAGCGCCGCGCCAAGCCTGGTCCGTCGAGGAACTCCAGGTGCATTCCGGCAAGTTGGTGCTCGCCCCCAAGGGCGTGCCGCTTCCCGGCTTCCGCCAGCCCTTCCCCTTCAGCTTCTCCACCCGCCTGGATAGCGGCCAGTTTGAAGCCGTGTTCGACATCCCGCCGGACAACTACCCGCTGCCCGATCTCAAGCTCGAATTCATCGGCATGAAAGGCCAGGTCCATTTCAACATGCCCATGAAAGACGTGAACAACAACCTCACCGAAACCTTCACCGTCGATCAAATCCGCTGGAAACAACTCCACATCGAAAAAGCCCACCTCTCCGTCACCTACGACCTGAACGGCATCTACGGCCAGTTCGGCGGCGAGGCCTACGAAGGCTACATCAAAGGCGGCTTCGACATCTATCTCAACGACAGCTACACCTGGGACGGCTGGATCGCCGCCACCGGCGTCCGCGCCACCGAGATCACCCAAAAACTCACCCCCGCCTACTTCCTGCTCGACGGCAAAGTCAACGGCACCCTCATCGCCTTCGGCGACGCCAAGGAACTCTACCAAGCCGATCTCGATTTCACCAACACCGGCCCCGGCCACTTCTCCATCGCCGGACTCAACGACATGCTGGACAGCCTACCGCCCCCGAACACCGCCGCCATCACCGATCAATTCACCCGCATCGGCCTGGAAACCCTGCGCGACTTCGAGTACGAAACCGTCCACGCCAAAGGCCGCCTCCACGGCCGCGAAGGCGCCGGCTTCCTCAACA
The DNA here is from genome assembly GCA_964573315.1 of uncultured Verrucomicrobiaceae bacterium. Lineage (GTDB taxonomy): Bacteria > Verrucomicrobiota > Verrucomicrobiia > Verrucomicrobiales > Verrucomicrobiaceae > JAGRPD01. The sequence continues at coordinate 28,587 of CAZNKC010000045.1, forward strand.
TCTCCGGTCCCCAGGGCAGCCGCAACATCGAAGTCAACGTCCTCGACCACCGCTGGAAAGTCGATCCGCCGCCCGAAAATTAAAGGAGGGCCGGATTGTATTCCGGCCCACTACTTCTCGTAGCGGAAGTCGTCAGACTTCCCCAGTGCGCCCCCCAACCCCCGCACCACCCCCAGCCA
>CAZNKC010000046.1:0-7933 GCA_964573315.1 uncultured Verrucomicrobiaceae bacterium
AATGCCCCCAACACCGCGTAGTGTCCGTTCATACGATCCACCTCCACCGCACTAAGCTTGGATACCGTTGCCAGCGCCACCCCTGGCGCCGCATCTCCCGTGCGCAGCAGCACTTGCCATTTCCCGTCCGCTTTCCTCAGCAATAACACCTGATTATTCGTCCTTTTCACACCCGCTCCTCCAAGCACCGCCCGCACCACCAATTGATCGTCCCCAACCGGCCAGAACTTCAATATCCGCTTCACGAACAACCCCGGCAGATTCACCGCGTCCATCAAATTCCATGCGCCAGCCCTGCCCCGGATTGCACGCCGCCCACGTCCCGTCCTCTTTTTCTACGAATCCATGCCGTCCCGCCTCGTAGGCCGCTCGAATCGAGGACCAGTCCGTGGCGCTCAATCCCTCCGGCACGCTCGTGTCATTTTTGCCGGGCAGTGTCTCGCCAGCTTGAAGCGGAGAGGCAGCAGCCAGCGCCGCAGGAATGAAGATCAGGGAAAAAAACTTCATGGCATTCGTTTCTGGTATATCGATTCTTATTTAGAATGAATATGGAGAATATTACGAACATTTTGTTTCGGAAAGCACCGCGCCTCTCCGATGCGTGAAATTTGAACCACACGCCGCGGAGAGGCGTGGCACTTTGTTCAAGCCGCCGGCTCGATCACCGCGCTCATCGAGCCTTTGCTTTCCGGCAGGCGGGGATCGGCGCCGTATTCGCGGATTTGCTCCAGGCGCAGCTCCGCCAGTTCCTTGTGAACGGTCGCCACGATCACGCGGCCCTCGCTATTGACCTTGTCCGCCATCAGAAACGCCGTCTCGAAGCTGTGGCTGAATATCGTCCGCAGCATCTCGATGACGTAATCGTACGTGTGCTCGTCATCGTCCAGCAGGATGACGTGATACGGTGGCTCCAAGTCCGGCTCGCTCAGCACCTGGGTCGCCGGCTGGGCGGGCCGCCGCACCGGCGCGGGCGGAGCCGCCGCCATGCCGGTGAAAACCGGCAGCGGATGCGAATGCTTCAAGTGACGGCTGCGGCTGCGCACGCCGCAATATCGCCCATCTCCGCCGTTTCGCAACCCGTTCGCGCCAAGGACGCGGGCCTTTCCAGCATGGGCGCGGCCTCCGCGCCAAGGACCGCTTCCGCCGCCTCGGCGGTCCGGCACAGCCAGGCAAAAATCGTCTGGTGCAGCTTCATCATTCGCTCCGTGACAAGGGCCGCCGCCTTGCCGTCCGCCACGGATGGCAAACCCCCGTCCGCCGCGAACGGAGCCAGGATAATGCCATCCGCCAGCCAGTCCTGCACGGAAATCTCCGGCCGCAAGGGGCACGGCACACACTCCAGTCCATCGAGCAGATGCTCCAAGTCCTGCCGGATCGGCGGCAGCAAAAAATCCAGCGCCTGCGCCAGCGCGTTGGACTCTTCCCCGGCGTCAGCATGTTTGAAGGATGAATCGTCCGCCTCCACCCCCAGAGCCTCGAAGGCGAACACACGATTCATCATCCTCCACAAAACCGGCAGCCGATCGCACAACGCGCCGTAAGCCACGCCCCACAAGGGCAATTCCCCGGCAGCGACGCGCAAATCCGGCGTCAATGCTTCCGCCGGAGCGCTCAGCAGCAGGCCCAGCGCCGCCGCCAACCGCCTTTCAAAATCCACCTCGATCGACCGCAGCGCCTCGTCCGAATGCTCCATGATGATTTCCTGCCGGGCGATCTCCTCCCGGTAAAGCCGCGCCTCATGCGCGATCAGGCCGTATTGCCGGGCATCCAGCGGCATCCCCGCCAGCGCCAGCGCGTGGGCCATCTCCATGTCCCGGCAGCGCTGCCAAGCCATCACCCACTCCCGCTGCACCGACCGCACCTGGTCGCCGCGCGTTTGCATCTGCCGCTTGCTGGCCGCGATCTGCCGCCGCATGTCCTCCGCGGACGGGCTCCCCTGCTCCTCCGCCTCCAGCCCGCAGAGCGGCCGGTGCGGATGAACCAAGCCCCCGAAATAGCGTTGAATGTCGAAGCCGGAAGAATCCTGTTCCGCCGTCTTCTTCACGGTCTCACTCGCCGCCACGAGGCGGAACTGGCTTAAACTCAGCCCCAAATCCTGCTGGTAGTACATCTGCGTCAGTTGCCGGCTGATCTCTTGGAACCGCCGCACCAAACACGCCGCCGCACCGCCGGATGCGATCAAGGGCTCGCCGCCAAGTTTCAGGATGCGCCGCAGCCGCGCCGCACCGTCCGGCATCCCCGTTGCATCGGCGGCAGCGCCGCATTCCATTTCCCTGATGCGCAACTGCACCAGATTGTCCGGCAGCCTGCCATCGCGGATGCCGCCTTCCAACCGGCGGGCCACCGCCTCGTCCGTCCCGCGCATCCCGGCTTTGCGCCGCAGCAGCTCCGCGTAGGCTCCGGCACCCAGCAACTGCGCCGCCGCGGCATCTCCGGCAAAGGTCACACGCCGCAAGGCAGGCCGGGCCGCCAGCCGCACCAGCACCCGCAGGAACCACACCGGCCGCTGCGTCAGCCACAGGTAGGCATTCCAAATTTTGACCAGCCCAGGCTGCTGCCACCAGCCGCGCCGCCGGCGTTTGGGGAAGCGGATGCCCGCCACCACCTCCCAATCATCGCCGGAGCCTTGCGCGCCGCAGCCCCCCTTCCCGTTCTCCGACGCGCGCTCCAGCCATTCCATCATGCCGCGCACGACCCAGTAACACCTGCCCGCAAGCCCTCGCGGCGACTGCGAAAGACAGGCCACCAAATCCGCGATCAACTGCCCCTCCGAACAGACCGCGATCCAAGCCGCTCCCACAGTCAGACGATGCCGCCCTCCCACCGCGCCGCCCATCGCCCCCGCCGCATCGAGGCGCAAACCGCCGCCGCAGTCCAGCCGCACCTCCACCGGCATCGGCGCCCGCGCCTGCACCACCGCCATCGCCACCGTCTCAAACCACTCCGGCTGATCCGGCGGCAGCACCTGCAACGCGCTGCCCGCCTTTGCCGGCTTTATCCAAAAAGGCCGGAAAAACCACACCCAAGTCAGCAGCCCCGCGCTCAAGGCCGCCGTGTTGCCCAGATTGACCCAGCCCCAGCCCGGCTCAAGAGCCCAGCGCTCGAAAGCCGCCAGCGCGCCCGCCACCAGCGCCCAAGCCGTTCCCAGCAGAAAAGCCAGGTACAGCAAAGGCGCCGCCAGCACCAGCAACGCCGACACCACCACCAGCAAACGAGTGAACACAGGCCAGCGCAGCTTGCGGGAAAGCGCGACTTCGGGAGAAAGATTCATGCTTCAGAAAAACAAGTCTTTCATTATAATTAATATTAAAAACATTGCAAATCAAAAATTTTCACTCCTCCAAATCTCCAAACACTCTTGAAAATCCGAAATCCGAAATCCGAAATCCGAAATCCGAAATCCGAAATCCGAAATCCGAAATTCAGGCTTCGGATTTCGGATTTCGGGCTTAACATTTCACTTCCCCGATCGCCCCCGCTTTGACGCCCCCCGTCCACATCACCGGCATCGCCGCCGCCAGCGCGCTCGGCGGCGCCCCGGCGCACCAGTTGGCGGCACTGGCCGCCGGTCATTCCGGCCTGCGCCCGCTCGGGGATTTCCCCGCGGCGGATGTCTGCGCCGGATTCCCCCGCCTGCCCGCCGGCTGGCTCGATGACCGCGACTTCTGGTTTCGCGGCCGCCGCTACGGCGCCGCCTCGAACGCCGCCGTGCGCGCCGCCCGCGCCGCCGCCGCGGAGGCGGGCTGGGGACGCGCCGAACTCGCCGAAGCCTGGCTCTTCGGCGGCAGCAGCCGCGCCAACACCGGCGAACTGCTCGACGTCTGGCCGCAGCGCCGGCCCATCGCCAAATTCCGCGCCAGCAACTCCCTGCACAGCGAAGTGACCGCCGCCGTCAGCATCGAACTGGGCATGCGCGGCCCCTGGCAGATGCTGGCCAACGGCTGCTCCGCCGGACTGGACGCCATCGGGCTGGCCTGGATGGCGCTGCGGGCGGGCGCGGCCCGGCGAGCACTCGTCGTCAGCGTCGAACTGCCGCTGTGCGACACCCTGCTGCGCGGCTTCGCCGACACCGGACTGCTGGCGGCACCGGAAGCCGTCAACGACCCGTTCCACCCGCGCACCAGCGGCTTTTTCCCCGCCGAAAGCATCGCCGCCCTCGCACTGGAAGCTGGCCACGAGCTGCCCGGCCCGGAAGTGCTGTGGTACAGCGCCAATTCAGACGCCTACGACAGCATCGCCCTGCCGCCGGACGGCGCGGCGCTGGCCCGGCTCATGCGCGAAGCCACCGACGCCGCGCAACAAGCCGGCACACGCATCGCCGCCGTCTGCCCGCACGCCAACGGCACCGCCTCCAATCGCGAAGCCGAGGGCAACGCCCTGCGCGCCGCGTTCCCCGATCAGCCCATGCACCTGTGCTTGTTCAAACCCGCCACCGGCCACTCCCTGGGCGCCAGCGGAGCGCTGGAGACCGCCCTGCTCGCCGCCGCCCTCAACAAAGGCCAACTGCCCGCCAACCCACGAGGCCTCACCGCCCCCGGCGCAACCTTCACCACGTCAGCCGAACCGGCAGCGCCGTGGCGCGGCGATGACGCGATTTTGAAAACCGCCATCGGCATGGGCGGCCACAACGCCGCCCTGCTCCTGCGCCGGAGAGGAAATGGTGGTCAATGACACAAATCCCTTCGTTGCAGGACGAAGAACAGAACAGGGACGGAGCAGCAGGCGAGGAAAGCAAAAAGGACGAATTTGGTTTTGCCTGCGATCAAGCCAAGGTCTATCCTTCAGCCTGCGCCTCAATGCCCAATGTTCAAAACAACGTCATTCCATAAAAAAGAAAGAGCCGGCACGGACACTGTTTCTCGTTTCCTCGTGCCAGCTTTGGCGCGCCTTCAATCTTCAGCCCCGGCAAATGCAAAGCGCGTGAATACGCCTCATTTGTCAAGAATTTGCACCCTGAACCCGTTTTCCCTTGGCTTATGAGACGTCTTTTATTGCTTGTTCTGCTTTTGGTATCAGATTCCGTTTTTGGCGCTTGGATCCTGATTCAGAATGCGTCAGGAGAGCATCTGCGTTTATGTGCTGTGAGTATCCGCAATAACGAGTCGGGGCAATACAGCAACTTTTTTTTGGGAGATTTGCCAAAAGACAACGGGATTTGTTTCAGGCTGTATGAGGCACGAGGGGAGAAGTGGGGGCTGGATGGAATCTGCGGACTTTCGGTTGACGGTAAAAGGCCGGGAGTGCGCATTTTTCTCTATCCCAAACAAGGTGAGAAAATACAATTATTAAAATTGGATTTGAGCGAGGATGCCTGGAACCATTTGGTTTTGACTGAAAACAGGCAATTAAAAAAAGGCGAGGGATTGACAGTGAAGATCAAAGAGAAAGTCTCTTTTATAGATGCCATCGGAGGAGTGGACTTAATCGGTCTAACCTACTTTACTGAGGACAGAATGATTGACGGTTTGGATAGCCTTGAAAAGGAAAGGCGGAATTTAAGCCTTTTGAAGGCGCATTTTCCAAGAGTCCAATACGCAGGCAATATCCCAACGGATGCGCGCCTCGCTGCATGCTATTTCGATGGATGGAAGAATGGCTGGTACAGCGCCGTGATATCGAATTTGGATGAGTTTGCAAGAAACTTCAAGAGTGTTTTTCGATTGCACGCTCATTACTTTGATCGGCAGAGTAATGGCTCAACCCCATTATCTGCGCAAGAAGCAGGTAGATGGGTCGCTGACGGGTATCGTGATGGCAGAGAAAAAGCCCTCGAGTTTTTGAAAAAAGAATGAACCCGCTTCTCACTTTTGCGGACGGCCAAATAATTTAGATTACAGAAATGAAATCCATATTGACATGCCTTCTGTGTTTTGTGCTGAGTTCCGCGCACGGCGGCTGGGTTACGATTAAAAATTCACGCGACGAAGATCTTCGGCTTTGCAATATATTCATATATAAAAACAACAAATTTAAAGAACATTTCCTTCTGTTTTTGGGTGGGCTTCCAAAGGGTTCGACCATTGCCATTCGTTTTGAGGAGCAGAATGACGTTATACATATAGGCGGCCTTGCGGGCATATCCGAAAAGGGTGTCCGGCATTTTCAATTTGATTTTCCACAAAAAAAAGACGAGATGAGGATCTATAGTGAATTGAATGGATGGGACCATTTTATTCTAACCAAATCCTGGGAAATGGAAAGAGATCGCCATTTCTCTCCCGACGACATGTCGCGCTTGACGATCGTTGACTGTATTCCGGGCGTTGAACTGTTGAATCCGGCTTTTTATGCCGAAGATCAATTGGTTAACGGATTGAGCAGCCCCGAGGAGGAGCGCGCACATCTCAAACTCCTAAAAGGCAACATGCCTCGCATCAATGCTCCTCCTGAGATTAACGATGCGCGTCTGTGGTCTTGCTATCTGGATGGATGGCGAAACGGTTGGTATAGTTCTTTGATATCCAATTTGGAAGAATTACCGCTCTCAATGAGTTTCTTGAGCAATCTTCATTCGCGTTACGCTGATGATGCCATGCCCAAGGAGCTGCTTGATCAATGGATGTATAAGGGCTTCGTTGAAGGCCGTAAACAGGGCATGTTGCTTTTGGGCAAAGAGCAGAAAAAGCGACAGCCGATATCGGTGCCTGACTTCTTTGAGGGAGACAAGGCAAAAACCGAAGATCGTGACAAGAAATGAACCCGCAAGCCAAAACCTGATTGTCAGTGGTGTATAAAAATTTATCAACGTGCGAAATAATATGAAAATCTTATTGTACTGTTTAATGGTTGCGCATTTGATTCCGACACATGCGTATTCGCAATTTTGGCTTGGAATTCAAAACAGCGAAAAGGATGATTTGCGATTGGCTGAGCTGGCCGTCCAAATTGGAAAATCTCAAGTGTTCACATCCTATTATTTAGGATCTCTTGAGAAAGAATCGGATTGCATTTGGTTTTTTCTCGGAGATGGAGATTCATATCAAATAGCCGGGATTCGCGCTTGCGTGAAAGGCGGCTTGAGATCATTCCATGTGGAGTCTGATGATAAACGCTTCGCGGAAATGGACATTCCTCCAAAAGTGGCTTTGAAGAGCAAGGTCAGCCTCATCCAGATTACAAATCACAAATGCCACATTACATCATTTTTAGATGGCAAAAATCTTCCCGAGATAAAAAGCATAAGAGAGGGGATTCATAGTGTTTCCTTGTTGTCATTGCTGTTTGACTTGGAGACCGCGGATTTGCGTCTAGATTTGCGTCTATCGATACAAGAGGAAAAAGAAATACTCGAAAAAATCCCGGCGGCGCTCACGATTCCGGTTTCTCATACGATTGGGATTGATGATGCCTTGCAGCTTGACGTGCATCGGAAATCGTATCTTAATGGATATTATAGCGTGCTGCTCAGCGGGGTGCCGGAGTCTAATATCGTGGCATTTCAGTTGCACGGCCAATTCCTTCCGCCGGCGATGCCTGCGAGTAAGGCTGGTGATATTATATATAAGGCTTTTGAAGCGGGCCGTTCAGATTCAAAATTTTTATTGGAAAAAAATGAAAAATGAACCCACGGGTAACGGTGGCAAATGTAACAACCAACAACCGGGGAAACGGGGTCAGGGGAAACGGGGGAAACGGGGGAAACGGGGTCAGGGGAAACGGGGAAACGGGGAAACGGGGTCAGGGTGCAATTTCTTGACAGATCAATCGTTCGGTGAAAGCGGGAGAAGGGTTGCAGCCATCCATTTCTGGAGGGTTTTGAAGGCGTGAAGCAGGATGTTGGTGTCGATCGAAAGCATGGACGCTATTTCCGGCTTTTTTTCGTCAAAGAAAGCTCGTTGGCGGTCAATTGAGCCTGCGCTTTGATCCCGGCATCGCTGAGTCCTTTCGTAAGCGTCACGCCCAGCGCCCTATGAAGCCGCTGGCGACATAGAGG
>CAZNKC010000046.1:7943-16473 GCA_964573315.1 uncultured Verrucomicrobiaceae bacterium
CCTCGGCGCTGCGCACGCAAGCATAGCCCCAAGGCGCTGTGCGTGACGCTTACGTCCTTTCCATCCCAGCCGACGAGGCTTTGGCGGCTTCCAGTCGTCCTGGCTGCCGGGATCCTGGGCATACACACTGAGGATGTATTCGATGCCGCGCCGGGCGAGTTCAGCGAACGATATCTCACGAGCTTCGCAAAGCTTCTTGGCCTTGGCGAAGACATCATCCGGCAGTTGGATCTGGGTTCGAGTCTTTCTTCAATCCAAAAAACCCGCAGCCCCAGCCGCTCCGCCAGCGCCCGGCCTTGCTCCGAGCCCAGGACGAGGAGGGCGGTGGCCCAGGCGTCGGCGTGGGCGCAGCTTGGGTGGATGACGCTGACCGAGGCGAGCCGGTGCGTTACCGGGTGGCCGGTGCGGGGGTCGATGATGTGGGAGTAGGCTTTGCCGTTGGCGGTGAATTTTTGCCGGTAGGTGCCGCTGGTGGCCAGTGCTTCGTTTTGCAGCGGCAGGGTGGAAAAGGTCTCGCTGGTCTGTCCGCTTGGGGATTGCACGGCCACGCGCCAGGGACCGCCTTGCGGTGATTTTCCAAACGCCAGCAGTTCGCCTCCCAGTTCGAGGAGAAAATGCCGATGCCCCAGGGTTTTCAATCTCCCGGCGAGTTCGTCCAAAGCGAGGCCTTCCACCACGCAGTTGACATTGAGTTGGAGACCGGCGTGGTGTTTGCGCAAGCGCTGTCCGGCTGGGTCCATCTCCAGATGCCGCCAGCCGCAGGCGGCCAGGGCGGTTTGGATTTCTTCCCCGGACGGCGGCTCGCTGCGCCTGCCACTGCTGCCGAATCCCCACAAGTCCACCAGCGGGCCGATGGTGATGTCCAGCGCGCCCTCGGAGGCGTCCACGATCTCCCGCGCCAACGCCACCGCCGCCCAGAGTTCGCCGCTCACCGTCAGCCAGCGTCCCGCCGGTTCCCGATTGAAGCGCGCCAGCTCCGAATCCTCGCGCCAGAGCGAGGCCGCGCTTTCCCAACGCGCGAAGCAAGCCTCCGTTTCCGCGCGCAGAGCAGCGGCGTCTCCGTTTCCGCCCGCCGCCTGGAGGCGCCAGATCATGCCCATGGCCTCGCCTTCGAGTGTGGTCCAGCCGTCCGCCTTCCGGCAGCCTGTTAATGTGAAAAGCACTCCCAACAACGCCAACACGGGCAGCAGCGCGCGCAGCGGATGTTTGCTTTTACCTAAAAACAGAGTTGAGAGTTGATGGTTGAGAGTTGATAGACTGGACATGAGCAACTTGTGCCGCCAGGGGGACTCACCCTCCGGGTGAATGGAACTTTCGGCGTATGCCGCTGATTTTGAACTATCAACACTCAACTCTCGACTCTCAACTTCCTTTTTCGGTTTACAACGCATGACCGATCCCCCAAGCAATCAAGATGCAGGCGGCGGCGATGCCCTCCCGCATGCCCAGCCGGTCGGCGTCGCCGGTGACGCGCAGCAGCTTGAACAATGCGCCGGTGGGGCAACCGTACTTGCAGTAGGCCAGCGGTGTGAACAGAGCCCAGACCAAGCCGCCGACGGCCAGCGCGATCACGCCCCAACCCGCGACTCGGAACAGGTAGGCGTCGAAAGGCTCCAGCATGTTGAGGTCCACAGACCAAGCCAGCATCGCCGCGAACAACACGAAGCCCAGCAGCACGAAGGGCAGCTTGCTCAGCACGGCGTCCGCCCGCCGCGACGGATTCCAGCGCCAGGGCAGCCGGTTGGTCAGCAATTGCTGAAAAGCGCCATGCGGGCAGACGTGGTGGCAGTAAAGCTGCCGCCGTGTAAGCACCGGCCCCAGCAGCGCCACCACCGCCAGCAGCACCAGCCCCGGCGCGCTGCGCCACGGCGTGCCCGCGCCGGCCCAGCCCGCCAGCAGGCCTTGGGACAGCATTTCACCCGACACAAAACCGCCATACACCACCAGCAGCGCATGATGCGCGTGCCGCGCCCAAGCCCGGCCACGCAGCGGAGTGAAGGCCATCAGCAGCGCGCTGAGCAGTACCACCACATGCCCCGTGTCCTGCCAGCGCCAGCGCGCCTTGGCCCACCAGTCCGGCAGCGGGCTGCGCTCCTCCAGCCAGCGCGCCGCGCGTCGTTTCAGCCCCTCCGCCACGGCCCAGCTTGTTTCCGTAGCGCCGGACACACCTTCGATTTTCGCTTCCTTGAAATCCAAAGCCGCCAGATCGCTCATCGTCCGTCCGTCGAACAAGCCCATAAAATAAGCGTCCCCGGTCACATAACCGACATAACGCGCGGTGTCATAACTCTTGCGCAGGGCGATCTTCCGCACCCGCTCTCCGGCGGCGTCCAGCAACACCAGCGTATCGCCCGGCCCCTTGTAACCGACCAGGGTGTCTGTCACCGGAGCAGTGCGCAACACGGTGGCGATGCGCTGGCCCGCCGCGTCCAGCACCGCGAGGCCCGTTCCCCGGTCCAGCCGTTGCAGTTCCGCTGCCGCCGGTTCCAAAGCCTGGACTTCGGCCAGCGTAATTTCATCCGGGAAGCGCGCCGATTCCGCCACCGCGCCGCCGAGCCGCCGCAGCACGCCTTCGGCGATGGCGCTGCTCGTCAGCGTGGCCCCGGACACCGCATCCGGCGCCATGCCGCGCAGTTGCTCCGCTTTTTTGCCGCGAAACTGATTGAAAAAAGCGCGCCGGCTCACCACCTCCGCCAAGTGGTCCGCCGTGTCGCCACTGCGCAGCACGCGCAGCCCCAAGATGACGCCCGCCGTGTCGCGCGCGATCAGCATGTTCGTCGCGCCGGAGTAGCCGATGATTTTGTCCGACTCCGGCGCTGTCTGCGCCACCGTGCCGAGCCGTTTGCCGGCGGCGTCCCGCACCTCGCGCCAAGCCTGGCCCGGCGCTGCCGGTTCCAGCGCCGCCGCATCGGGGAAAAAATCCCGCACCCGCTCCGCCGTCAAAGCCGCCGCGTCCGCCGCCGCCTGCCGCCGCGTTTGCGCGTCGCGCAGGCAAAGCACCGCCAGCGCGAGCAATGCCAAGCGAACCAGACGAATCGAAAGCAACCTCACCGGGGGTTTTCTAACCTGGGTTGCGCCGCTCCACAAGCCTGCGGTTCGCGGCATCAGGTTTTGTGAAACCAGATTTGACCTCCCACAGATTCAGGAAGGCCAGCAGATGGATACAAAACAAAAATCTGCCGGCCTTCCTGAATCTGCTGGAAATCACAAATCATGGTGACGCAGGGTATAGTTAATGGTTGAGAGCTGGAAATGAGCAGCTTGTGCCGTCAGGAGGACTCGCCTTTCGGCGCAAGCCGCTGATTTCGAACTATCAACACTCAACTCTCGACTCTCAACTTCCTTGTTCGGTTCAATCCCGGCCAAACAATCTCCGGAAGAAACCCCTGCCCGTTTTTTTCTCCTGGGGCGGTTCCGCCGGTCTTACCTCCTCACGCGGACGCGCGCGCGACTGCGCATCTTCGTCGCCGCTTGAACGGTCTCGCCCGCCTTCGTCGATCTCCATGGTCGCGGGCGTGTCCTTCATCGCCTGCACCAGCGGATCGTCCGGGCTGGCTTTCTCGAACACGTTGTTGAAAACTTCCCGCACCATCGGCGCCGCCAAGCCGCCGCCGCTCACTTTCTCGCCCGGTCTGCCCTCGTAGAGCACCGCATAGGCGTACACCGGATTATTCGCCGGCAGGAAGCCGGTGAACCAAGCGAGGTTCTGGCTCAAATTGGGCTTCCACTGCCCGGTGCCGGTTTTGCCGGCGATCTGCGCGTGCTTGATGCCCGCCGCGCGCCCGGTGCCGCCGCTGCCGGAGACCACCGCCACCATGCCTTTGATCACCGCCTCGCGATGCTCCGGGTTGAGATTGATGCGCCGCCGCACCTCCACCTCATTTGCCATCACCACGCGATCCTCCACGTCTTGAATTTGCCGCACCAGCCGCGGCTGGGTCAGATTTTCCCCGTCCGCCACCGCCGCCATGCTCATGCACGCTTGCAACGGTGTCGCCAGCACCTCGCCCTGGCCGATGGAGATGTTGACCAGCTCTCCGCCCGTGAGCTTCGATCCGCGCTGCTCCAGTTTGCGCAGATTCGTCGGCACGAAGCCCGGATCCTCCCCCTGCAAGGGGATGCCGGTTTTTTCGCCGAACCCCAGCCGGATCGCCATCTCCGTCACCGGATCGGCGCCCGCCACCAGCGCGGCTTGGTAGAACCATGTGTTGCAGGAGCGCTTGATCGCCGTGATTACATTCATCATGCCCTCGGAGTTCTTCGTGTGGTTGTGGAAAGCGCGGTTCCCCACCATCAACGACGGGCTGCAATTGAACGAGGTGCGCTCCGTCACCTTGCCGCTCTCCATCACCCCCAGCGAGGTCACGATCTTGAAGGTCGAGGCGGGCGGATAATGGTCCATGAAGGCGCGGCCGCGCAACGGCTTGCGCGGGTCCGTGCTGAGCTTTTGGAACACCTCGCTTTTGATCCCCGGCACCCAGATGTTGAGATCGTATCCCGGATTCGACGCCATCGCCAGGATGTCGCCGGTTTTCACGTCCATGATGACGAAGGAGCCGCCGTTGCGCGCGCCTTTTTTCAGCGCGTTCTCCGCGTATTTTTGGATGTTGTAGTCCAGCGTCGTGACCACGTTGCGGCCGGGCACGGGACGGCGCAGCACTTTCTCGGAAAGCAGCTTGCCGTCCGCGCTGAAAAGCATGTTCACCAAGCCCGGCGTGCCCCGCAAGTCCCGGTCGTAAGTCGCCTCCAGCCCTTGCCGGCCATCCAGTTCCTCGAAGATCGAATCCCCATCGACCACCGGCCCGGTCGGCAGCGGGCGCGACTTGCCGACGTAGCCGATGATGTGGCAGGCACAGTCGCCCTTCGGATAGTAACGGGTGTAAGCGGGCAGGATCACCAAGCCGGACCCCAGCAGCGGCTGGATTTTGTCCACCTCCTCGTAGTTGAGCTTGGCGTTCAATCCCTCCTCGACGGAGAACACCAGGGGCAGCCAGCGGCGGTGCTGGTAATGACTGAGCAACTTCTCCGGATCCATCGACCAGTTTTTGCCCAGCGCCTTGTTGGCGTCGGAGATTTTCTGCTCGGCAAAGGCCAGCACCTTCTCCCGTGTGGCATCCTCGATGTAGGGAAAGCTGATCGCCAGATAATGCGCCACCTCCGTCTGCGCCAGCGGCTCGCCGTGGCGGTCCGAGATCTGGCCGCGCGGCGCGGGGATGCTCAGCGTTAGAGTGCGCGCCTCCTTTTGCGTGCGCCAAGTGGCGTCCAGCGGCGTGGCTTTTTGCGGCTCCTTCGGTTTTTCCTCCACAGGTCCGTCCTCGACGACCTCAGCCCTCAGCACCAGCGGCGCGGGGCCGCCGTCCTGACCGCAGGCAACGCCCGCGTGGAACAAGAGCGCCGCCGCCAGCAATCCCAGCCCGGTTTGACACAGCATCGGTTTCATAAGCATTCAAAACACGCCTGCCCGGCGCTTCCCGCCCATCCTGCCACTCCACGGCCCTCGCGTCAATATCGTCCTCGCCCTCCTGCTCGTCCCCGCGGCCAGTGGGGCCGGCATTCTGCCTGCCACCAGTGAAGCGGGCATTTTGCCCGCTTCCTCCCATGGATTTGGATTTGCGCGGACCGATGATCCCCGCTTGCGCGTCGCGGCTTTTGCGCCTTTGTCGGCAGTCATGACGATCACCCGATTTCTGCCGTCTGCCGCCTGCCTGTCGCTCTGTTTAGCCGTGAGTTCCTGCCGTGAAGAGGCTCCGCCGTCCGTGCGCAGCGGACCGGATTTGGAGCAGCGCGAGGACAAGCTCCACTACGAATCCGGCGCGGCGCAGCCTTTTACCGGCACGCAACGCGGCTACGCCAAGGAAAGCCGCGCGCTGATCCATGAGTGCCCCTACGAGGGCGGCTTGAAGCACGGCTGGGAGCGGCGCTGGTTCAAGGACAACCCGCAACAGATGTCCAGCCAAGCTCTCTGGGTGCAGGGCGAGCGCGCCTTTTATTTCGAGTGGTGGCCGAACGGCAACATGCGGCAGCTCACCTCCCAGCGCGATGGCGCGGATTTCGGGCGCGAGAGCATCGCGCACGGCACCTATGTGAAGTGGTTCGAGGATGGCCGTGTCAAATTCAGGGCGCATTACAACGAGAACTTCCGCTGGCATGGCAGGGTGCTCGACTACGATGACAGCGGCGAGTTGATGTGGGATGCCGAATTCAATCAGGGCAAGTTCGTCCGCGGCCAGCATCCGCCGGATTACAAGCCCTGAGGGCTGGAGGCTGCCTCCATTCGTATTCAGGCAGGATGTCTGAATGACTTGGTTTCAGGCCGAATGCCTGAGCTATACGCTGCACAGGCTGCAAGCCCATGCTACGGGTTGGGCTGGGCGGTTGCAAACCGCCTCTCCTTGGCTGCTACGGGAGTTTGGCTCGCAACTCTTCGACGGCGGGGTGTTTCGGCAGTGCATTCAGGATTTCGCGCGCGGCATCGAACTGGCGGTTTTGCCGCAGGGCTTCGGCTTGGTAGAGACGGAGGCGGTCGCGGTCTTCGGGGATGGTGGCGATGCTGGCGGCGTGGTCGAGGAGATCGGCGGCCTCGGTGGCGTTGCCGGTGTTCCAGCAGTGCAGAGCCAGCAACTCCAGCAGATGCGGGCTTTGGCGTTTTTCGGCGAGGCGGAGAAGCTGTTTTTTCATTTCGGCGGAGTCAGGCGCTTCCGCATGGCGGGTGACGAGGGTGCGGAACAAGGCATAGTCCCGCGCCCGGCCTTCGTCGCCGAGCTGGAGGCTGGGCACGGTGCGGAAGGGGCGGTAAAGCGGATCGCCGATGACGACTTGCATCCAGGACAGGCCGGGGGTGGCGGCCCAGGCGGCTTCGGCGAGGGTGACGCCTTCCAGCAGGCGGCGGTTGAGGATGTCGAAATGGCAGGTGAGGGGAAGATACGGCTCCCAGACGTTGCCCATCGTGGCGGCCACGCCGCGCTGCAGCAGCGGCGCGGTCCAGTGCTCATCCGGCGCGCGCAGGCGGGCGGCGCTGAAGGAATGCAGATGGCAGGCGACGGCGCCCCGGACGAAGCGGAAGCCGCGGTCCTCAAACGCGCCGCTGACGCGGTCGCGATACCAGCCGAAGTAGAGCATGGTGTCCGGCAGCGGCCAGCCGGCGGGGATGACATCGGCGTTGCGATCCGCATAGACGGGAATGCCGGCCAGCCGGTGGAGCTTGGCGCACTCGCGCAGCCAGTTTTCCCCCATCTCGTAAGCGCCGTCCTTGAGCGCGAGATCGATCACCGAGCGACCGGAGAGGCCGGCGGACTCGGCGGCGAGGGCGTCGTCGATCAAGCGGCGCACGGTGGCGTCGTCGGGGCCGTCGAGCCGGCCGACGAGCAGCAGCCCGGGCGCGGCGTCGAAGGCGGAAAAGCGGAGCGGGCTTTTGAACCAGGGGTTGGGGATAAAGCCGGGCAGCGCGTACGGCTCCATGCCGAGCAGCATCAACTCGCTGTCCACGGCGGCTTCGTCCTCCTTGCCGGCCTCCTTGGGATCAGTGGCGCGGGTGACGCGGAACGGCACACCCCGCATCAACACGAGCACGCGGATGCGCGCGGATGTGACGCGGGTGGCCAGCGCCGGGTTGAGGTCGCGCTTGCCGCCGCGCGTCCACCACTTGTTTTTGTCGAAGAGACGGCGCAGCGGGGTTTGCAGGCTGGATTCAAACTCGGCGCGGCTGATGTCATCCGTGGTGGCGCAACGCAGGCCGACCACTTGATCGGAGGGGATGGCGCGTTTTTCCGCGTAATAACGCGCCAGCGCCTCAGAGCCGGCGAAGTCGCGATTGAAAACCACCACCGTCTCCGCCGCGGCATTCCAGTCCTCCTGGGCCGGAGCTGAAACCGCCGCGACCAGCAGGATCAACGCGGCCGGGACGCAGAATGAAACGGAAGCTGGCGGGCGGCGGTCAGTCATCATCCCAGGAGAGTTCCAGGCCGTCGTAGGCCAGTTTGACGCCATCCGGCAGCGTGGGTTCGTCGCGGGCGTGCTGGATTTCGCATTGCAGGTGGGTGAAAAAAGTTTGCTGCGGGCGAAGCGCGGTCACGGCGGCGAGGGCTTCGTCGAAGTTCATGTGGGTGGGATGCGGGGTGCGGCGGAGAGCGTCGAGGATCAAGGTATGCACGCCCGCGGCGCGTTCCAGGGTTTCCGGCAGCAGCGTCTTGCAGTCGGGGATATAAGCGCAGAGGCGGCGGCCTTGGCGCTCGAACAGGTAGCCGATGGTTTCCACCTTGCCGTGCTGGACGGGCAGCGGGACGATGCGGGTCTCGCCGAGCGAGAAAGGGCCGTGAACCGGCTTGGGGAAAGGCTTCAGGTAGCCGCGATAACGGTTCTCGCCGTTGAAAGCGTACTCGAACATCCGCTCCAGCACGGCAAGCGTGGAGGGCAGCGCGTAAATGGGCATGAACTGGTCCGCCTCCAGGGTGAACCGCCGCAGCTCATCGAAGCCGGTGACGTGATCCATGTGCGCGTGGGTGAGCAGGACGTCGCTGATCGACCCGGGCGG
>CAZNKC010000046.1:16483-27790 GCA_964573315.1 uncultured Verrucomicrobiaceae bacterium
CATGTGCGCGTGGGTGAAGAGAGCGGCGTCCAGATGCCGGATGCCGGCGCGCAGGCATTGATAGCGCAGGTCGGGGCCGGTGTCCACGATCCAGGCCGCCTCGGGCGCGCGCATCCACACCGACGACCGGCAGCGCTTGTCATGCGGATCGGTGGAGCGGCAGGTCTCGCAGTCGCACCCCACCGCCGGCACGCCGATGGAGGTGCCGGTGCCGAGAAAGGTGAGGGTGAGAGCGGGCGGGGGTTGCACTCGTGGTTCTTAACCCAATGTCGTTCCCTTCACGAAGAAAAAAAGACAGGTCTTGACCCGCCGGCGAATTTCGGATTCCATTTGGCCGTTCCTGCCATCTCAGCGCTTTTGATTGTTTGCATTCCGGATTTTCGAGGACGAGCGGGAGGACGAGAACGAATTGATTTGCCCTGATGTCCGCCCCCGCCACCACCGCGCCCGCTCTGCCGGGCAACGACTTTCCCGACTGGCTCAGCCCCATCGTCGTCAAGGAATTGCGCCAGGGGCTCAAAAGCCGCGCCTTTGTCGCCATCGCCACGATCCTGCAGGGCGGCATGGCCTTCATGTTCGTGCTCGCCGCGCTCAGCGGCATGCAGCCCGGCGGCGGCGGAGTGGACACTCTCAGCGGTTTTTTCTGGTTCATGCTGTGGATCCCGCTCGTCATCTTCATGCCGGGCCGCGCGCTTCAGGCCGTGGTTGAGGAAACCAAGGTGCAGACTCTGGAACTCGTGCAAATGACGCGCATGAGATCCCTGCGCATCGTCTTCGGCAAATGGCTGGCGCTCACCGTGCAGAGCCTGCTGCTCGTCCTCGCCATCCTGCCGTACTTCGTGCTGCGGTACTTCTTCGGCGGCGTCAACTTGGCGGGTGATCTTGCCAACCTCGCCTCCCTGCTCGCCGCCTCTCTCGTGCTCACCGCCGCCGGTCTCGCCGCGTCCACGTTGAAGCCGGGTTTGCGCATCGTCCTGGTTGTCGTCTCGGTCATGTTTTTGGCCGTGGTGGGCCAGATGATCGCGATGATGTCAATCTTTGCGGCGTTTGGCCGCGGCAGTCCTTTAGGCGGCTTTTCCTGGCCCGGCTCCGTCTGGATGGGCGCGTTCGCCGGTCTCGTTTTGGTCGCTGCTTATGTCTATTTTTTTCTTCTGCAGGCCGCCGAGCATCTCTCCACCCAGGCCGAGAGCTACTCGCCGAAAAAGCGTGTCCTCGCGCTGGTGTCGGTGCTGGCCGTCTTTGCCGTTTGGATGCTGCATCCTCCGGCGAGCCTGGACTTCAGCATTTTCGTTCTCTTGATGCCGCTCGTGCTGTGGTCCATTGTCGAAGCGCTGGTCGAGTCCAATGATCCCGACTGGTTCACGGGCCGCGGGCGGTTTTTGTTCTTCCTGAACCGGCCCGGCTGGGCCAGCGGTTTGTTTTTTGCCCTGGCGATCCTCGCCGTGATCTACGGAGGCATTCGTTTCGGGAATTCCTCTCCTCATATCCAGGATCTTGAAATCATGTCCAAAAGCTTCGTCATCTTCATCGGCGCGGTCATCACCCCGGCGCTCATGCTCACCCGCATGAGGCGCGTGCGTCAGCGCATGCTGTTATACTGGCTCATCCAGTTTTTTTTCGCCCTCATCTTTGTCGTCACCCTTCTCATCTCCAACAAGCCGGGATTGAGCGACGAGACCGTGCTTGTCCTTCTCGCGCCGCTGCCGCCCAGCGCCGCGCTGTCATGCCTCCAGCAGGAGTTCGATCACGATTTCATTCAAACGATTTTCCCCATCACTGCCGGGGTCACCGGTGTTTTGCTGCTGCTGTTTCTCGTGAGCGCGGTTCAAAGTCTGCGGAGCGCAGGCCGGCAGGGCGCATAGGGCAGGGCGCAGGGCGTCTTCTCCCCGTCCCTCATTCTCTCCATCTCTCCGTCTCCTCAATCCCGCCCTCCCTTATCCCTCCTCCTCGCGGAACTGCGTGGGCGTCAGTTTCGTCATCTTTTTGAAGTCCTTGCTGAAAAAATACTGGTCGGAGTAGCCGACCTGCCGGGCGATTTCCTTGATCGCGTCCCGGGATTCCATGAGGCGGCGTTTGGCCTGCTTGATGCGCTCGTGGCGGAGCCAAGCGATGGGGCTGGAGCCGGTGGCCTTGCGGAACTGCCGGGTGAACGTGCTCTCCGGCATCCCGGCCAAGCGCGAGAGATCGGCCACCCGGATGGCCTTCGAGTAATGCAGCCGCATGTGCTCCATGGCCGCCCGCACCTGCTCCGGGATTTCCTCCCGCATCCCCGCCGGATCATTGAGCCGGGTCGCGAATAGTTGCGCGATCAGTTCCGCCAAAGCCGCGTGGCAAGCCGCGGCATCGCTTGGCCGTGTGCCGCCCATGTGGCGGAACACCCGCTCGAAACACGCCGCCGCCGCGCCCGTGTCCGCCAGTTCGAACACCGGTTGCAGGCCAGCGCGCAGCAGTCCGGCCAGCTTTTCCAGGCCGCGCCCCTCCGCTCGCACCCAGTACACCTCCCACGGATCCCGCACCACCGCCGCGTAGGCATGCGGGTGATGGCAGTTCACCCAGATGATATGCCCTTTTTCCACCGCGTGCCGTTTGCCGTTCACCTGCACCCAGCCGCGTCCGCCCAGGCAGAGGATGAGTTCATGCCCCGGATAAGTGTCCCGCTCGATCCGATGGGTCACCCCGGCCCGCAAGTGGCCCGCGCGCACCGGACAGTAAAAAACCTCCTGCGCCCACTCCGGCGGCGTGGCCCAAAGATTGGTCAGGAACCGGGTCTCTGGAAACAAACTGCTCATGGCGGGTATGTTAGTCATCATTGCTGCTTTCTGTCGAGCGCGGAGTGCGAGTGCCCTCACTCGCAGTATGGGGCGGTCAAAAGGTCAAGGGGGCAAGCCCTCAAGGCAGGAGCGAGAATGCCCCCACTCGCCTCCACAAACCCCCAGTCGGCGTTTGCCTTTCCCGCCCGGCTCCCCTAGAGTGCGCGCTTTCCAATGACCGCCGAGAAATCTCCCCCGCCCATTCCCACCTCCGCCGCCCCCGAGGGCGACCGCTCCATCCCGGATCTGGAGGCCATCACCGCCGCCTCCGCCTGGGTCAAACCGTTGCGCTCGGAAATCGGCCGCGTGCTGATCGGGCAGAGCGCGCTGGTGGACCGCCTGCTCATCGCCTTGCTCACCAACAGCCACGTCCTGCTGGAGGGCGTGCCCGGTCTGGCCAAAACCCTGGCCGTGCGCACCCTCTCCGCCTCCCTGCACGCCAAATTCCAGCGCATCCAGTTCACGCCCGACCTGCTGCCCGCCGATGTCATCGGCACCATGGTTTATCATCCGAAAGACGGCAGCTTCACCCCGCGTCTCGGCCCCATCTTCGCCAACCTCGTCCTCGCCGACGAAATCAACCGCGCCCCCGCCAAAGTGCAGAGCGCCCTGCTGGAGTCCATGCAGGAGCGCCAAGTCACCATCGGCGAGAACACCTACAAGCTGCCGGACCCTTTCCTCGTGCTCGCCACCCAAAACCCCATCGACCAGGAAGGCACCTACACCCTGCCCGAAGCGCAGCTCGACCGCTTCCTGCTCAAGGTGCGCGTCGATTACCCCACCCCGGAGGAGGAGCGCCAAGTGCTCGACGCCATGGCCACCTCCTCGCCGAAGCTCGAAGTCGATCCCGTCACCGACGTCAAAGACATCGTCACCAGCCGCCAAGTGGTGAACTCCATCTACATGGACGAAAAAATCCGCGACTACATCGTCGCCCTCATCCATGCCACCCGGCAGCCCGCGCCGCTGGCGCCGCATCTGAAGCTGCTCATCCGCTGCGGCGCCTCCCCGCGCGGCACCATCAACCTCGCCCTCGCCGCCAAAGCCGCCGCCTTCCTGGAGGGCCGCAACTACGTCACCCCCCAGGATGTCAAAAGCCTCGCCCCCGACATCCTCCGCCACCGCGTCCTGCTCTCCTACGAAGCCGAGGCCGAAGGCGTGACCAGCGAGGAAGTGGTGCGCATCCTGCTGGACAAGCTGCCTGTGCCGTGAGTGAGGGGGAAATCCGAAGCCCGAAATCCGAAGTCCCCAGTCCAAAAGCGCCCGCGGCCATTCGGCATTCGTCATTCCACATTCGTCATTTCTTCCCATGCAGCCTTTGCTCGGACTCGCCGCCTTCATCGGCTTTGCCTGGCTGCTCTCGTTGAACCGGCGCGCTTTCCCGTGGCGCATCGTCGTGTGCGGGATGGGATTGCAGGCGGCGCTGGCCTTCGTCATCCTGCGCACCGGACCGGGCCGCGCTTTTTTCAACGGCATGGACGCCGCCTTCCGCACCCTGCTGGATTTTGCCAACGAAGGCGCGCGCATGGTCTTCGGCCCGTTGGCTGACAGGAGCCTGCTGGCGGAGAAGTGGGGGCCGGAGCACGCCTTTCTTTTTGTCGTCACTGTCACCAGCACCATCATTTTCGTCTCCGCCCTGTCCGCCGCGCTCTACCATTACGGCATCCTCCAGCGCGTCGTGCGCGCCGCCGCCTGGGTCATGGGAAAAATCCTCGGCACCAGCGGCAGCGAGAGCTTGGCCGCCGCCGCGAATGTCTTCATGGGCCAGACCGAAGCCCCGCTCGTCATCAAGCCCTACCTCGCCGCCATGACCCGCAGCGAGTTGCTCTCCCTTATGGTCGGCGGCATGGCCACCATCGCCGGCGGCGTGCTCGCCACCTATGTCGCCTTCGGCATCTCCGCCGGGCATCTGCTCACCGCCTCCGTCATCAGCGCCCCCGCCGCCCTCATGATGGCGAAAATCCTGCTGCCCGAGACCGAGGCCAGCCCCACGCGCGAGGGCGCCGCCGCCAGCGTGGAAAAGCACACCGTCAACGGCATCGACGCCCTCTGCCAGGGCGCCTCGGACGGCGTCAAACTGGCCGTCAACGTCATGGCCATGCTCATCGCCTTCGTCGCCGCCGTCGCCCTCGCCAACCACCTGCTGTCCGCCGTCTGGGGCTGGTTCGGCGCGGAGCAGGAGAAGCCGCTCCAGCTCGTGCTCGGCTGGCTGCACGCCCCGCTGGCCTGGCTCATGGGCGTGCCCGGTGACGAATGCCTGCGCGCCGGAGCCATCCTCGGCGAGCGCGTCGTGTTGAACGAATTCATCGGTTATCTTTCTCTATCTCAACAGGGGAGTGAGTTTTCCCCGCGCACCTTCGTCATCCTCACCTATGCCCTCTGCGGATTCGCCAACTTCGCCAGCATCGCCATCCAGATCGGCGGCATCGGCGCGCTCGCCGAAAGCCGCCGCCAGGACTTGGCGCGGTTCGGATTGCGCGCCATGCTGGGCGGGCTGCTGGTCTGTTACAGCACCGCCTGCCTCGCCGCCCTGTTCAGCCCTTGAAATTCTGCTCATCCCGTTTAAACGATTTGCAACGGAACACGGAACTCCCGCAAACGGACAAACGTCAATCCAGCCATGAAAAATCTCCTTCGCATCGTCATCGTCCTGGTCCTGCTGGGCGCCGTGGTTGCGCTCACTTGGTGGGCGGCCGGCTCCAAATCTCCGCGCCCGGTCCAGCCGTCCGTCACGGACAGCGCGCCTTCCATCCGCTCCACCCAGAACCCGCTGCCCACGCTGCCCGGCGCCGCGCCGTCCGCTCCCGGCGCCAATCCCTCAGCACCTCCCGGCCCGCTCGCGCCGGGCGCGGATCCCAAAGGCATGGACCCGGAAGTCTTCGCCGAAAGACTCCACAACGTCCTCGTCAACGACGCCATCGAGCACGACCAAGCCGCCAACATCCTGCTCGACATGCTGCCCGCCGGCAACGTCGAACAGCAGGTCGAACTCTCCCAGCACGCCGCCAACCTCCTTTCCGACGAGCAATTCGGCCGCATCCGCAATCTCCTGCTCGACCCCAACGTCCACGAGGACGTGAAAGAGGTCTGGTACTCCGACATGCTCAACCGCGATCCGCAGATCAACGTCCCGCTCCTCGCCGACGTGGCCAAGCAAAAAGAAAATCCCTTCAGCCAGGAAGCCATCGACACCCTCAGCATCATCCTCAACCCCGACATCGCCGACGATCTCACCATCATCGACGCCGAGGTGCAGCGTTATCTCAAGGAACTGCTCGAGGAAGAAGCCGGTCAGCCGCCGGCGGTCAACAACGGGCAGTGAGGATGCCGGGCAAAGGCGCTTGCAAAGCGCCTCTCCTTGGGCCCACAGCCTGCCGCCCCCATCACTCCCAAGTTGCCCCGCCCCAAATCCACTCTAGGGTCACCCCAATGACCCGACCACTCCTCGCTCTCGTACTGGCCTTGGGGATGCTTCCCCGCGCAGACATCGGTGCCGCCACCGCCCGTCCCAACGTGCTTTTCATCCTCACCGACGACCAGCGCGCCGACGCCATCGGCCTCGGCGGCAGCAGGCATCTCAAGACGCCGAACATGGACCGCATCGGTCAGGAAGGCGTGCATTTCGCCAACATGTTCTGCACCACCTCCCTGTGCTCCCCCAGCCGCGCCAGCATCCTCAGCGGCATGTACGCCCACAAGCATGGCGTGATGGACAACTTCACCGAGTACCCGCAAGGCTTCAAGAGCTTCCCCATGGTGCTGCATGAGCAGGGCTACAACACCGCCTATATCGGCAAGTGGCACATGGGCGAGGACAACGACCAGCCGCGCCCCGGCTTCGACTGGTTCGTCACGCACAAAGGCCAGGGCAAGTACTTCGACACCGAGTTCAACCTCCACGGCCAGGGCGGAAAAGTGATCCCCGGCTACTACACCCATGTCGTCACCGACCTCGCCGAGGACTGGCTCAAGCGTGACCGCGGCGACCAGCCCTGGTGCCTCATGATCGGCCACAAAGCGCCGCACAGTTTTTATTTCGCGGAGCCCAAATACGAAAAGGCCTTTGACGACGCGCGCGTGTACTACCCCGAAACCGCCTTCATGCTGGACGACAAACCCGCCTGGATGAAGGACCGCCTCTACACTTGGCACGGCATTTACGGCCCGCTCTTCGAGTGGCGGAAAAAATTCCCCGACGACAGCCCGGACGCCGTGGTCGATTTCCAGGCCATGACACGCGCCTACTGGAGCACCCTGCTCTCCGTCGATGACAGCGTCGGCAGGCTCTACGACCTGCTGAAACAGCGCGGCGAACTCGACAACACCATCATCGTCTTCATGGGCGACAACGGCATCCTCAACGGCGAGAACGGCATGGTGGACAAACGCACCGCCCACGAACCCAGCATCCGCATCCCGCTGGTCGTGCGTTATCCCGGACTGGTGAAACCGGAAGCCGCCAAAGTGGTGCGCGAGCAAGTGCTCACGCTCGACGTGGCGCCGAGCCTCCTGGAACTCTGCGGCGCGCCGTCGCTGGAAGGCATCCACGGCAAATCCTGGGTGAAGCTCGTCCAGGAAGGCGATCCCGGCTGGCGCAAATCCTGGCTCTACCACTACAACTACGAAAAACAATTTCCCTACACCCCCAACGTCCGCGCCGTGCGCACGGAGTCCTGGAAATACATGCGCTACCCCCACGGCGACGGCAGCCCGGACCGCCACATGGCGGAGCTTTACAACATCGAGTTCGACCGCGAGGAACGCTACAACCTCATCAACGATCTCCGCTACGCCGGCGTGGTGGAGGAAATGAAAAAGGAATTGGAACAAGTGATGACCGCAGCCGGCCTGACGCCGGAGACGGACAAAATGCCGCTGGACGAAGGCATCAAAAGCGAACTGCCAGACCTGAAAATCCGCTAATCGGAAAACCCCACGACACAACACGATGAAGCCCCCTGCCCTGCGCTGTTTTTTTTCTTTGGGATCGCTCGCCGCTGCGATGATGCTAAGCGGCTGCTTCGGAAAATCCAGCGTGACCGTTATTCCCCTTGAAGCGCCCGCCACCGGCGGCGTGAGCGCCGCGAACTACCCGCTCGCCTTCTTCGCCGAAACCCTGCTCGCCGGCGCCGTGCCCGTGGACTTCGACGCGCCCGCGGATGAAGACCCCGCCTTCTGGCAGCCGGATGACACCGCGGTGGCGAAATTCCAGGCCGCGAAAGTGATCCTCATGAACGGCGCGGGTTACTCGAAGTGGGAGGATCAAGTGAGCCTGCCGCAGTCGCGCGTGGTGGACACCTCGGCGGCGTTCAAGCACGCCCTCATCAAGGTGAAGGACGCCGTCACACACAGCCACGGCCCGGAAGGCGAGCACTCGCACGCGGGCATCGCCTTCACGACGTGGATCGACTTCGACCAAGCCGCCCAGCAGTTGGACGCGGTCACAACCGCGCTGCTGCCGCTCGTCGGCGACGACGAAAAACCCGCCCTGGAAAACCGCGCCACAACCCTGCGCGAAAAACTCACTGCCTGGGACAAGCGCCTGCAAGCAGTGGGAGAAAAACTGGCGGGCAAAGCGCTGCTCGGCTCGCACCCCGTCTATCAATACCTCGCGCGGCGCTACCTCCTGAACATCCACGAAGTACATTGGGAATCGGACGACGTGCCGGACGAAGACGCGCTGGAGGAATTGAAGGAAGTACTGAAAGAGCATCCGGCCGCGGTGATGATATGGGAGGGAGACCCCGTCAAGAAAAGCGTGGCCCTGCTCAAAAAATTGGGCATCGACAGCGTCGTGTTCGCCCCCAGCGGCAACCGGCCCGATGAGGGTGACTTCATCACCGTGATGGAAGCCAACGTAGCCGCTCTGGAGGGGCTGGCGAAATAACTGCAGGACACGCGCGCATGGCGAACCTGCTTCAAACACTGGATTACTCCATCGTGCAGCAGTGCATGCACTGCGGCATGTGCCTGCCCACCTGCCCGACCTACGTGGAAACGAAGCGCGAGCGCAACAGCCCGCGCGGACGCATCGCCCTCATGCGCAGCATCGCCGACGGCGACCTCCCGGTGACTCGCGCCTTCGCCGACGAAATGTACTACTGCCTCGGCTGTCTCGCCTGCCAGACAGCCTGCCCCGCAGGCGTCAAATACGTGGAACTGTTCGAAACCGCGCGCGCCGAAATCGAGCGCAGCGAGGTCCTCGACGGCGCGGAGCGCGGCTTCTGGCGCTGGCTCACGCTGGAAGTGCTCTTCATGCGGCCCCGCCTGCTGCGCTTGATGGGCTTCGGTCTGCGCCTGTGGCAGGCGACCGGACTCGACAAGCTGCTGCGGCGCGTACGCTTTCTCGGCCTGCTGCCGAAAAAACTGCGCGACCTGGAGCCGCAAACACCACGCATCAGCCCGGCCTTTTCCGACACCCTGATCGCCGCCATCGAAGAACCCGCCAACGACGTGCGCCACCGCGTCGGCATGCTCACCGGCTGCGTGCAAGACCTCGCCTTCTCCGACGTGAACCGCGACACCGTGGACGTGCTGCTCGCCAACGGCTGCGCCGTGGTGACACCGCGCGCGCAAAGCTGCTGCGGCAGCCTGCACGCCCACAACGGCGCGGTGGACCTCGCCCGCGAGCTGGCGCGGCGGCAGATCGACAGCTTCGACCTCGACTCTCTGGACGCCATCATCACCAACGCCGGCGGCTGCGGCGGCCACCTCAAACAATACGGCCATCTCCTCCACGACGACCCCGCCTACGCCGCCCGCGCGCGGCAATGGGACACCAAAGTCAAAGACATCCACGAATGGCTGGTCCACATCGGCATCCACCCGCCCGCCTGCGGCGCGCCGGGCGTGACCGAAGTCACCTATCACGAAAGCTGCCACCTCTGCCACGGCCAAAAAGTCACCGCCCAGCCGCGCCAAGTCCTGCGCGCCGTGCCCGGCCTCGTTTTGAAGGAACTCCCCGAATCCAACTGGTGCTGCGGCAGCGCCGGCATCTACAACATCACCCAGCCCGAGCAGAGCCAAAAACTGCTGAAACGAAAACTCCGCCACATCGCCTCCACCGGCGCGCCGGTGGTAGCCACCTCCAACCCCGGCTGCCACCTGCAACTCCAAAACGGCGGCTGCCAAGTCACCCAACCCGTCTCCCTGCTTGCAGCAGCGTATCGGGCTGAATCAACGATTCATTGATTCTGGATGTCCAAGCCAAATCCCTGCATTTTTTTAAGCTTTGAGAGGTTCGACGAAATGTTCACGGCATTCATCCACTTCGCTTTTATTATTGATGCTTTGATTTACGTTAACACGCTCTAGGCGTTCGTGGGTGGAAAGGCGTTGGGTTTGTTAAAAGCGCTCAGTGCTTTTTCTTTCGCGCCGGAGTCGGAGGTGCGGGCAGCGCTTCTCTCACCACATCGGCAAGTTGTTTTGCGGTTGGCAGCTTGCCCCGGAACTCCGCCGGCAGCTTCTCCCTCAATTGATATTCCGCGACACCGATGGGATTGGTCTTCGTCTTCAAAGCAAACTCCACCTCCACATCATCCTTCTCCGCGCACAGGATGATGCCGATGGATGGTCCGTCGTCCGGACCACGCTCCTTCTCGTTCAGAAGATTCAGGTAGAAATCCATCTTCCCTGCATGCTCCGGCTCGAACTCGCCGATTTTCAGATCGAACGCCACCAGAGCCTTGAGGAAACGGTGGTAGAACAGCAAATCCACGAAATACTCCTTCCTTCCCAGCGCCAGCCGGTATTGTCGGCCCACGAAACAGAAGCCGTAGCCCAGTTCCAAAATGAACTGCTGCAGGCGGGAAATCAGCCGGTCCTCAAGTTCCCGCTCCTTCATCGGCCGCGCGATGCCGAGAAACTCCAGGTTGTAGCGGCTTTTCAGCATTTCGTCCGCCTGCTCCGCGAAATGTTCCGGCAGGGCAAGTCCGAAGTTGTGCGTCTTTTTCTCCTTCACTGCCCGCTCATACGCCTGCGCCTTGATCTGGTTCAGCAGCACGCTCCGGCTCCAACCACACTGCGCCGTGGCGCAGAGGTAGTAGAGCCGGGCGGCGGGATCGGCCAGCTTGTCCAAAATCAGCCGGTGATGGCCCCAGGGAATTTCGGCGACAAGCTGTCGCAGAATTTCGGCTACGGAATCCGGCGGCAATTGGGCCACAGCTTGTGGCCCAATCTTACCTTTTCCGGGGAAGGTGGGCAATCCTGCCACAAGCTGTGGCAGAAAGCCGGATGAACCCGTTGCTCCCTCCCTCTGAAATTCTGCCACAAGTTGTGGCAGAATTTCAGGGTCGTTGTAGGCGACATAGAAGCGCTTCATCTCCCAGATGCTCCGCGCCGAGAATCCCCGCATTTCGGGAAACTCCGCCCGCAGGTCCGCCGCCAGTCGTTCCACCACGGATTCGCCCCAGCCCGCCGCTTGCTGCTTCTCAACGATCCCGCGCCCGATGTCCCAGTAGAGCAGCACCAACTCCCGGTTCACCGCCCGCCCGGCAGC
>CAZNKC010000047.1:0-27555 GCA_964573315.1 uncultured Verrucomicrobiaceae bacterium
CAACGACCTTCAGGTTATGAGCCTGACGAGCTACCGGGCTGCTCCACCCCGCGATTGAGTGGACAGTCAGTTTGCCTCAAACGAGCGACTCCGCAACTGATTTGTTTTTTAAAATTCTGGCGGCGTCAACGCTTGCGCATGGAGCGCACGCGTCCCGCGTGCTCTTTTCGGCGTCCTCGCCGAAAAGATTGAGCGCAGCGAACACGCAGGGTTGGCGCAGCCCGCCAACGCAAAGCTGGGTCGCCCTGGACGGATGAGCGAAAAATGATTTCACACGGGCGGCACGGGTGACCGTGTGCGGCTGCGCCGCAAGCGTTCGGCGGGACGCCGAACGCAGCACGCGGGACGCGTGCGCTCCAGTTCGCACGCGTTCCGGGTCTCACGCTCCAGCGTGTCAACTCCGCGCCAGCAACGTGCGATTCACGCTGAAGATAGAACAACGCTCGTCTCTCCGCAGTCACCAACGCCGGAATTTGGAATCCCCATCCATACTTGCTTATTCCATCCCTCCCTCACTCCCCCGCCAGCCGCCGCACCACCTCGCCCGCCAGGACGAAACCGAACACACCGGTCACATAAGTCGCCGCGCCGAACCCCGCGGCGCAATCGAGCCGCAGGCCTTTTTCAGAGCCGGCCTCGGGTTCCGTGGAGCAAGTGCCGTCCGCCCGCGGATAGACCTCTTTCTCGCTCGAAAACACACAAGGCACGCCCATCGGCAACGGTTTGCCGTCCATGCTGGCGGGCCAGCCGTGGTCACGCCGGAGTTTGCGCCGCACCTGCCCCAGCAGCGGATCGCCGCCCGCCACGCCGAGGTCCGCCACGCGTACCTGCGTGCCGTCCCGGCGCCCGCCCGCCGCGCCGGAGGTGATCGCCGGCAAGCCACGCTTCCGGCATTCAGCCAGGATGAGCGCCTTCACCGACATCCGGTCCACCGCATCGACCACAAAGTCGAAACCCGCCGCCAGCAGCCGTTCCGCCGTGCTCTCCGTCAAAAACTCCGCCACCGGCGTCACCGCGCACTCCGGGTTGATCTCCCGTGCGCGCTCCGCCAACACCTCCACTTTCGGCCTGCCCACGGTGCCGCTCAGCGCGGGGAGCTGGCGGTTCGTGTTGGTCACGCAGACATCGTCCATGTCCATCAAAGTCAGCGCCCCGATCCCCGACCGCGCCAGCGCCTCCACCGTCCACGACCCCACGCCTCCGACCCCAATCACCGCCACATGCGCCGCGCGCAGACGCTCCAGCGCCACCGCGCCATGCAGCCGCCCAATGCCGCCAAACCGGTCCAAATACCCCTGCCCTGTCATATCGCCGGACTCAGGTTCCAAAATAACGATCGCCCGCGTCCCCCAGCCCCGGCACGATGTAGTTCTTCTCGTTCAACCCCTCATCCACCGCCCCGGTGATCAACCGCACATCGGGATGCGCGCCGCGCACCGCCGCGATGCCCTGCGGACAGCTCACCACCGTCACCAGCGTCAGCCGGGACGCGCCCGCCGCCTTCAACTGCCGCAGCGCTTCCACCGCACTGCCGCCGGTGGCCAGCATGGGATCGAAAACCATCACCTCCGCCTCCGGCAGGCAGGCAGGCAGCTTGGCGTAGTAGGGCTCCGGGCAGGCCGTTTCCTCGTTGCGCGCGATGCCCAAATGCGCCACCACAGCGCCCGGCAGCAAGTCCAGCACGCCATCCAAAAGCCCAAGCCCGGCGCGCAGGATCGGCACCAGCACCACCGTCCGTGCCAGCCGCGCCCCGGTCGTCTCCGCCAGCGGCGTCCGTACCGGGATCGTCTCCGTCTCAAAATGCCGGGTCGCCTCCGTGAAGAGCAACTCCGCCAGCCGGTTCAGGCTGGAGCGGAATCCGCTCGTGGGCGTGTCCACACTGCGCAGGATGGCGATTTCCACCCGCACCAGCGGATGATCGAGCACCATCACACCGGAATCTCCCACGCTCATGCGGCATCCTCCGTCTGCGGGGCGGCGGGTTTACGTCCCCATTTATGCTTCACAAATTCGATCACGATCGGCAGCAACGACACCACGATGATGAGCACGAACACCAGCTTCAAATTCTCCTTGATGATCGGAATGCTGCCGAGGAAATACCCGGCCAGAGTAAAGCCGAGCACCCACACGATGGCTCCGGTCACATTGAAGAATAAAAAGCGTTTGGCGTTCATTCGCCCGAAACCGGCCGTGAACGGCGCGAAAGTCCGCACGATGGGCACGAAGCGGGCCAGGATGACCGCCTTGCCGCCGTGCTTGACGAAAAACTGTTCGGTGTACTCCAGGTAATCGCGCCGGAACCATCGCTGTTGCACCATCCACCCTCCGGCCTTGCGCCCGATCCAGTAGTTGAAATTATCCCCCAAAATGGCAGCCAACAACAACAACGGGATGACGATCTCCAGCCGCAACAGACCCGGCGCCGCCAGCGCCCCCACCGCGAACAACAACGAGTCCCCCGGCAAAAACGGCGTCACCACCAGCCCCGTCTCGCAAAACACGATGGCAAAAAGCAGCACGTAAATGAGCGTGCCGTAGTTCTGGGCAAACACCTCCAGGTGCTTGTCCACATGCAGGATGTAGTCGATGAGTTGTTCGATCATGAAAGGGGGGAGCCATCCATCATGCCGCACCGCGCGCCCGCGGCAATGAGAAAGTGGCGGCGAGCGGTGAAGCACTGACGCATGGCGTGAAGCCCCACAAATCGTCCTCGTCCTCGTCCTCCTACTCGTCCTCCTACTCGTCCTCGTCCTCGAAAAGCCGGACTTCGGACTTCGGATTTCGGATTTCGAGGACGAGGATGAGTAGGACGATTGATGCCATAGGCACGGCAGGGCCTCGGCGCAGCGATCCCTGCCGGTTTAGAAAGCGACGCTCACCCGGGTGCCGAGAACGACCACCGTGCCCGCTTGCGGCAACGCGGAATCGATGACTTGCGCGTCCAGGGTGAGATTCATCCAGCGCGTGAGGGTGATGTTGTAGAACACCTCGCCGCCCAGTTCATCATCGAGGCCAAATTCACGGGTAAGCACCCCGTCCGCAAGCTTCTGGTAATAAACCCCAAGTCCCCAGCGGTCGCGCTCGCGGCCCGGAAACAGCCCAGCACCGCCGAGCCCGATGGCTCCATGCCAACGGATGGGATTGGGATCACCATCAGCCAAGCCTAGACGGGCAAAGACCCCCAGGCCGCGCTCCTCGTCGCCGGTGAGATATTGGAAGCCGTTCCAGAAAACGGCCCAGCTATCCTTGGCCGTCTCCCCTTCCTCTTCATTGGCAAACTCGGCCAGGCTCAAACGCGGACTGCCAAAGGGCCGGCGCGCTTGATCGATGCTGTAAAGGCCGCCGATGACCATGCCGCCGGGTTTGCCGCCGAGCTTGTATTCAAACTCCCACTCTGTGCCGAAGGTAGTGCCTTCATAGCGGGAAAAGGGATTGAAACCGGCGGTTTCCTCGGAGCCGCCGACGGTGAGCGAACCCTGAACGCCTTCCGCCGGGATGAGAATCAAACCGCCGCCCAGCGTGACCACGGGCACCGCCGCCGCCTCCACCGGCGAGTAGAGGAAGGCCATGTTCATGAAGTGCTGGTTGGAGATGGCGTTGCCGGTGATGGGGTTGTTGTCGCCGTAGGTGGTGTTGATGAGACCGCCGGTGATGCCGAACCGCTCGGTGAGGAACTGCGTGAAGGTGAGTTCCGTCAGCGCCCAGACCTCGCTGCCGCCGCTGCCCTCCACCAGGGGAAAAAGCGCCTGATTATTCACCGGCGAGGTCGCGCCCGCGCCGCGCAGGACGTTGTCTCCGCCGCGCCCTTCGAGGCGCAGCTTGAGAAAACCGCCGGGCCAGAGACCGGCTTTGTCCGTGTCCAGCGTGAGGCCGAGATTGCCGGAGAACACATTGCCCGTGTCATTGCCCTGCCCCAGCCCGCCGCCGGCGACGCCTTGAAAACTGTGGATGCCGTTGAGCGCGATGCTGAGGCCGTTGTCCGCGAGACGGTCGCGCAGGCCGCCCCAATCTCCGGTCAAAGTGGAGCCGGCAGCGTCATCCGCCCCGCTGCCGGACTCCGGCTCTTGAGCATGAGCGGGAAGACCAGCTAGCAGTACGGCGGCCAGGATGCGGTAATGTTTTGCGAGCAAAGCCATCGAGAAGCGAATGGCGAACTGAAAAGAGCATCAGAACCGGAATTCAACCCCGATCACCGGACCGTGGGTCACCGTGTCGAGGAAGAAGTCGCCCTTGCTGTAGTCGATGCCGAGGCCGCGATAGCCGATGGCCAGGCTGACGGAGTCGTTCAAGTGATAACCGAATCCGGCAAACGCCTGCCAGATCAAATCGGAACTCACGCCGAAACCGCCGATGTCGGCGTTGTAGCGGAAGAAGCATCGCTCGCCAATCTCGGCCTGGCCACGGATGCCGATGAGCGGGTCCGCCCAAGAGGTGTCCACGCCGCGGGTCTCCTGCCCGCCGCGGGCGAAGCGGCCCGTCAGGTCAGCTTGAATGACGGTGATCCGCGCGCCGGCAAAGACATCCATGTGATAGCCGTCCGTTTCAATCACACGATAGGCCGCCACCGGAGTGATGAGCCATTGCTTCTGCTCAAAGCGGAAGCTGTCAAACAGGCGTCCGCCACCGCCGATGTCCTGGGAGGTTTTGCCATAGACGACATCAACGCCGAACGACCACCGGCCATACCCCGCCTCCAAGACGCCCATCGCGGACATGTCGAGGCTGTCCAGCGTATCGGACAGGCTGATGTCAACCGGAGCGCTGAGGCGGCCAATGCCGACATCGCCGGTGATGGCGGTCACCCAGCCGTAGGGCGCGGCGCGGAACCACCAGCCGTCACCGGCCGGCTCGGCGGGGATCGTGGGAGGAATGAGCGCGGGCGTTCCGGCATGGAGAGCGGACGCGAGAAGGACGGGGGCGAGGGATGCGAGGAGGCGTTTCATAGGGTAGGTTGGTTAGCTTGGGTTTCATGTCAGGATTCTTCATGCGGGAGATGCGGTCAAGCCTCCGCCGCTTATTTTGGAAACAGCAGCGTGAAACCCGCGCGCAGGCCCCACTCCGGACCATTGTCCGGTCCTTCGGCGTAGTAACGCCCACCGACAAAGGCCTGCACGGGCTGGCTGCCGATCTTGAACATTTGGGCGACGACGAAGTTCAGTGGCACGCTCCATTGATCGCCTTCCCAATCGTAGGTGGATTCGGCGTTGAGCGACAGGGTGGTTTTGGTTCTGGTGACGTAAGCGAGGAAGGGCTGGATGAAGGTGGCGTTGACCGCGTCGCGGTCATCGTCGCCGGCATAGGACCAGAGGTGGTTCGCCAGCACGCCATAGGTCCATGGGCCGGTTTGTTTCAGGGCGAGAGCGGTGGGACCAGCTCCCCATTTTTCTCCGCCGAGCAGATCGTCCGTGCCGGTGGGCCAGAGAAAAACGGGGCCGGCGGCGAGGATCCACCCGCCCGCCGGCTGCCTCGGCGAGAAAAAGAAACTCTGCACCGTGTCGCCCAGACCAAAGGCATCATCGATCCCCGGCGCGGGAGATTCGGCGTCGATGACCGGCAGGATGGTGCGGATGATGAGGTTCCAGTCGTCGTTGAGCGAGAACGGGATGACCGGCTGCACGTTCAAGGTGAAGCGTGTCGCGTCACTCACGCCGATGCCGAAATCCCAGTTCGCCTGAAACGGCACGCTGATGAGCGAGGCCACGGGATTGGCAAGCTGCATGGCGAGATCGTCGCCGCTGGCCTTCGCGGCGGGTGCTTCCTGCGCGCGGAGGGGAGTTGCGACGAAGATAACCAGCACGAAGGCCAGCGCGGTGGGGATAGGTTTTGTCTTCATGGATGATTTTTCCGGACTTGAGGCTTACTTCACCTTCTCGATGTCCGGCAGTTTCCACGTCTTGTCGTAGAGCGGTTCCAGCGGACCGTAGAAGCGGAACATGGGGAACCATCCTTTGCCCGGAACGGTCCTGATCCAGTTCTTCTCCTGGCCTGCGGGCATCTCGGGGCCAAAGTAAACGTCCACTGAACCATCGGGGTTGATCTTCGGGTCGCCATACAAGTTCACCGAGGGAAACTTCTGGCCGTTCTGCAGCTCGGACCGGCTGAGCGAATCGTAAACGAGCACGGACCAGAAATCCTTTGCGGGCACCCCGGGCGGAACGTGGAGCTTGTAGTTCTTTGCGCCATCGAGGAACTCGCCCGCCCCGTCTTTGTAGGTCCACAAATAGTAGGAGCCCACGCCAACGTTCCTCGCCATCATCGCCGGGGAGTTGCCCAGCGCCATGTAATAGACGTAGGCCCGCCGATCCACTTGCGCGGCTCCATCCTTTATGAAGTTGTAAGGCACATCGCCGACATACTGCCACTTGCGGTCTTCGTAGAAGTAAGTGTCCGCAACGGGCGAAGCGTAGCTGTTGGCCCGCGCGAAGGCGCTGCCAGTCCGGGCCGCCTCGCCCAGCATCGCCTTGGTCTTCGCATCGGGATTGAACGGCTTGCCCTTCTCAATGCCGATGGCCTGCATCTGGAAGCGTTCGAGCGGGCTGAAAATCTCCGCCGGCTCTTCCTCCACGATCTGCGCGAGCATTTCGAAAAACGCGAAGGTGTCGGGATGGATCGTGTCGATGGCCTGGCCCGAGCCATCCAGGAACTCCATCGCCGGAGGGCTGGCCTTTTGCGCGAGCGGATAGACCTTGATCTGCTTCATCAGCGCGACGGCTTGGTCGGTCTTGCCGTCCACCAGGAAGCCGCGGACTCCGAAGCTGACGGTGTAGGTGGGCGACTTGGCGACGAAGTAACCTTCCGGCACCTCGCCCGTATAACCTGGCGGCAGAAACAGATACTTGCCGCCCTTGCCCTTGTCCGGTCCGGCCAACCCGATATCCACGAGATAGCGCTGCAGGGCGTCCATCGCGAAGCCGAGCATCTTCGGCGGCGCTTCCACTACGACTGGCCCATCACTCTTCAGGTTCAGGTGTCCCAGCGCATAGACCGTCTCCGTGTTCGGCGTGAGCAGGATGGTCTCCGCGTCCATGAGCGATTCCCAGATGACGATCTGGTTGGAATCCTTGGCCCCAAAAGCCGCGAGGCCGCGGTGCTCCGCGACGATGCTCACCGCCGGCATCTGGGTGAGATAGACCTCAATGGCGCGATTGAACTTGAGTTGGTCGAGCAGCGCGTCCGCCGCGGCGGGCGTGGGATAACCATTCTTGAACTCGAAGTCGCCGAACCGCGTCTTGACCGTCTCCGTGCCGATCCAGCCGTGCGAATCGGCGGGCGCGGTTTTTTCCTGTGCGAACGCGGAGACGGTGAAGATTGCACCCAGCACAAAGGATGTTAGATTTGTTTTCATGGGGACGGTTGCGTTGCTTCAAAGAATGATCCGAAATTCAAAGAATGTCAAAGAATAATCCGGAACAGAGAAGCTACCAATCAGTAAACCTCGCGCCTTCTTTGGCGATGCGGTCGATATTGGGTGTTTGATAACCCATGATGCCACTATTGTAGCAGCTCGGGTTAAACCACCCGATGTCGTCCCCCATATGATGACGAGGATGTTGGGCTTCTTCATGTCCGCCGCCGGCGCGGTCGCCGCGATCAACAGGGCGGACAAGGCGGCGGCCCATTGTTTGAGCGTATTTGGTTTTATTTCTGGTTATTCATGGGATGATCAGGAAGACGCCCCGGAAGAACGCTTGGGTTTAGCTCCAATCAGGCCGGCGTTCATCTCAAGAACGACCTGCTTCGCATGACGCTCGGCGATGACCGGACCGGCCACGCAGGTGACGACGACAAGGACAAGCACGACGTTCACAAAGCCCTCGTCCAGCAGATGTTCTCCGGCGGCATTGACCGTATTGTGAGCCACCACGGCGGCGGCGAGAGTGGCGGCCATTTGCGGCAATGACAAACTCCATGCGAGACCCGTCTGCGCACGAGTCCCCTGGAATGAGCGCACGCTCAACCATGCGGCGAGATATTTTCCAAGCACGAGCATGGTGATCAGACCGGCCACCAGGCCGGGACGCGAGACAACGGTTTCACCAAGAACGTGTAAATTCACCAAGAATCCGGTCGTCAGGAAAAAGGCGGGAATAAAGAGGGCGTTCGCGGTGACTTCGAGCTGCTCCACGGCAAACTTGCCGCGCAACACTCGCTTTACCGCGATTCCGGCGAGGAACGCCCCGACGATCCCTTCCAGTTCGATCCATTGCGCGCCCTCCGCACACAGCGCGATGACGATCAGCAGAATGATCACGCGCAGTTCGGGTTTCTGCCCGTACCGGATGATCGCCTTTCGCGCCAGCGTGCCCGCGCCAAAAATCACCAACGGAACAAATGCCGCAAGTTCCAGCAGCTCGATGCCGAGAAAAGCCCACGAGAAGCCCGTGACATGCACGCTGACGGTGACTGCGAGAACGAGCATGGATGCAATATCAGTGAAGATGGTGCCGCCGATGACCATTAGTACCACAGGATGCTGATCGAGACCGAGACGCTGGAGCAGTGGAAAGGAAAGCAGCGTGTGCGAAGCAATGAGAGAGCCGATAAGCATCGACGCGTTCCAACCGCAATCCGCCAGTCTGCCAAGCAGCACTCCCCCCGCAAAGGGAAGAATGAAAGTCAGTCCTCCGAAGACCATTGAGCGCGCGCGCTCCCTTTTGAAGCTGGCCAGATCAATCTCAAAGCCGACGAAGAACATGAAAAGCAGCTTTCCCAATTCGGCGAACAACGCGATGACAGGCCCATCCTCCTTGATGATGCCCAGAACGGCGGGACCCGTGAGAAAGCCTGCCAGGATGAAGCCCAACACGCTCGGCAGCCGCAGCCGTTCCATCAGCCGCGGCATGAGCACCACCAGTGACAGGGCCAGCGCAAAACTTGTGAGCGGGGAGAATTTCTCGATCATTGAACCAAACAGCCTCAATTCAACCGAACTGCAACTTTGTTGATGCGTCCCTCGAATTTAAACCAGGGCAAACGCACCAATAAAAGTGATAGCGAGCGATTATAGTGGTTGTACCCACTGTGATATGGATATGTGTGAGCAGCATGAGTCCCCCCAATACCAGCATGCCGGGGCAGCTAGCCGAGCAGTTCGAGGCTGCGTTTCATCGGTTTGGAAGACTCCAGCCGTCAATCCGGGAAGATTGATTTCCAATCGTCTTTCATGCTCACCACGGTCCAGCCGCGCTGCGGCGCTTCGTCGAGGCCGCGGGCGAGCTTGCCGATGTGGCTTTCGCGGTCGTAGGCCCACTCGCGGTCCGCGTCGTCGTGATGGACATACAGGCCAAAGCGCGCGCCTTGGCCGCTCGTCGTCCATTCGAGCATCTGAAAATCGCCGTCGGAATTTCCGAAAGCCATGACCGGGCGGCGGCCGATGTGGCGCTGGATGCCGACGGGCTTACCTTCCTTGTCGTCGTTGAGGACGAGTTCGGGCAGCTTGACGAGGACCGGCTTGCCGTCGCGGATTTCATACTTGAGGCCGCCGCTGCTGCCGACGACCTGCTCGGGCGGAATGCCATAGACCTTTTCCGCCCAGGGCCGCATGAACTCGATGCCGCCTCCGGAGACGATGAAGGTCTTGAAGCCGTTCGCGCGCAGATAGGCTAACACTTCGAGCATGGGCTGGAACACCATTTCGGTGTAGAGCTTGCCGGACGCGGGATGCTTCGCGGTGGCGATCCAGTCCTTCACGATCTGATCGAATTCCTCCGCCGTCAGCCCGGCGTGGGTGGCCATGACGATCTCGACCAGCGCGCTTTCCCCGCCGGCGAGCGCGGCTTTCACGTCGCCCTTGAGCAACGAGGCGAAGGGCTCCTTGTCCTTCCACTCGGGATGCCGCGGCGCGAGCGCCTTGATGCGGTCGAGCGCGAAGAAGAACTGAAAATACATCGGCTGCTCGCTCCACAGCGTGCCGTCGTTGTCGAAGACGGCGATGCGCTCGGCGAGCGGGACAAAATCGGGTGAACCTTCCTTCGTGACTTTCTCGACGAAGGCGGTGATGGCCTTCTTCGGCGCGGTGTCGTTCCAGGAGGGCAGCGGGCCGGCAGCCAAGACGAGCGAGGTGAAGAGGAAGGAGGATGCAAGCAAGCCT
Source organism: uncultured Verrucomicrobiaceae bacterium (assembly GCA_964573315.1). GTDB lineage: Bacteria > Verrucomicrobiota > Verrucomicrobiia > Verrucomicrobiales > Verrucomicrobiaceae > JAGRPD01. The sequence goes on from CAZNKC010000047.1 coordinate 10,094, forward strand.
GTTGTTTTCATAAGCCGGGAAAAGTTTGCTGTTTTCCAGTGGTTCATTCCAGCAGAATTGCGGGTTGAGAAGTGGGGCGAGCCGCCGGCTCGCCGAATTTTTGAATCTAACACCGCAGAGATTGGATGGGCGCAGAGTATTGATCCCAAATGCCTTTCTCTGCGTTCATCCAATCTCTGCGGTGTCAATCGGAGGCTCAAAGAATGGAGAGTGGCTGTTTACTCTCCGCCTGTGGTCATGGCCTTGATCTGTTTCTCAAGCGAATCGAGGCTCCAGTCACCCGGCTTCTGGCTGGGCGGGAATTCCTTGAGGCTCATGAGGAACTCGCTGGCGACGGCCTGCAGCGGCACGAGCACGAACGCGCGGTCGATCATCCAGTCGTGATAGGTGTTCGAGTTGTGCTGCGACTTCTCGAACGGATCGCGCCGCAGGTTGAAGAGCAGCGGCAGGCGCAGGTGGACGAAGGGCTCGCGCCACACGTCGAGCTGATGGGCACGGTTCTCGAGATAGGTCGCCTTCCAGTCACCCACGCGGATGGCGACCACTTCGGCGCCGTCGTTCAGATAGATGAACTCGTTGCGCGGCGACTCCTTCACCTTGCCGCTGAGGTAGTCGAGCAGGTTGTAGCCGTCGATGTGGTTCTTGTAAGTGCGTCCGTTGAGTTCGACGCCACCCTTGAGCAGCTTCTCCTTGATGTCCGGCGCCCCGGCGGCGGCGGCGAAGGTCGGCAGCCAGTCCTCATGGGAAACGATCCCGTTGAGCGTGGCGCCGGCCGGGAAGTGGCCGGGCCACTTGATGAAGCAAGGCACGCGGAAGGCGCCCTCCCAGTTCGAGTTCTTCTCGCCGCGGAAAGGCGTGGTGCCGGCGTCGGGCCAAGTGTTGTAGTGCGGGCCGTTGTCGGTGGAGTACTGGACGATGGTGTCGTCGGCGATGCCGAGGTCGTCGATGAGCTTGAGCAGCTCGCCGACGTGCATGTCATGCTCGACCATGCCGTCGTGGTATTCGTCGCCGCTCTTGCCGGAGAGGCCGATATGATCTTCCTTGACGTGGGTGCGGAAGTGCATCCGGGTGCCGTTCCACCAGCAGAAGAAGGGTTTTCCCTCCTTGTTCATGCGGGTGATGAAGTCCTTGGCGGCAGCCAGCGATTCTTCGTCGATGGTCTCCATGCGCTTCTTGGTGAGGGGGCCGAGGTTTTCGATGGTCTGGCCGCCGTTGCCGTCCGCCTTGCATTTGAGCACGCCGCGCGGACCGAATTGTTCGAGGAAGGTCTTGCCGTTGCGCAGCACCATGTCCTTCGGGTAATCGCGGTTCTCCGGCTCCTCCTCGGCATTGAGGTGATAGAGGCTGCCGAGGAACTCGTCGAAGCCGTGCATGGTCGGCAGGTGCTCGTCGCGGTCGCCCTGGTGGTTCTTGCCGAACTGGCCGGTGGCGTAACCCTGGCTTTTCAAAACGGTGGCCATCGTCACGTCGGTCTTCTGCCAGCCTTCCGCCGCGCCGGGCATGCCGACCTTGGTCATGCCGGAGCGGACCGGGGCGGAGCCGCTGATGAAGGCGGCGCGACCGGCAGTGCAGCTTTGCTGCGCATAGTAGTCGGTGAAAGCGACGCCCTCCCTGGCGACGCGGTCGATGTTGGGCGTCTGATAGCCCATCATGCCGCGGTTGTTGTGGCTGATGTTCCAGGTGCCGATGTCATCGCCCCAGATGACGAGGACGTTCGGTTTTTTGTCGGCCCCGGAGGCGGAGGCGATGCAGGCCAGGGCGAGAAGCCCGGCCGTCCAGCGTTTGAGATGCGATTGGATTTTCATTGAGTTGGCGTTGAATGAGGAGGCCAGATTGGGTGAACCGCCCAAGGCCAGCCATTGAACCTTCGTTCAATGCGGGGGGCCGTAGGCCGAGTGTGGCGCAGCCCGCCCGGCTTGGGGGTGTGAGAGCGTGCGGGAAAAGCCGGGCGGGCTAAAGCCACACCCGGCCTACGGATGGCATATTTCACTGCACGCTGGCCGTCTCCAGGGCGCTGGTGACGGCTCCGATCAGGTGAATCTCGTCCACCGGCTTCTCAAGGTAAGCGCAAGCGCCGAGGTCATGCACCCGGCTGGCATTGCCCGGATCATCCTTGCCGGTGATGACGATGACCGGCGCGGTGTTGCACTGCCGGGAAAGCTTGTCCAGCACGTCAAAGCCGCTGAGGCCGGGCATGTGCAGGTCCAGGAGGATGCATTGAAACGGATGTTCCCGGTGCTCCCGCAAAAAGGCGGTTCCCTCCTCAAACAGGGCGACCTCATGGCCGTAACTGCGCAGCAAGCGCCCGAGCGCGGTGCGTATCTGCGCTTCATCGTCCAAGACGGCGATGCTGGCTGGAGCTTCAAACATCAACCCCGACCATCACGGGCATCATCGCGGCCACCTATTGAACTTAGGTTGCATAATTCCAGCCCGTCACTCCGCGGCGCTGACACCCAAGCGCTCCGCCAAGCGGACGAGTTCGGCCACGGAGGGGCAGCCGAGTTTCTCCGTGACTCGCATGCGATGGACCTTGATGGTTTGCTCGCTGGTGCCGAGATCGGCGGCGATCTGTTTGTTCAGCTTGCCCGTGATGACGTGCCGCAGTACTTCGAGTTCCCGCGGCGTCAGCGTGGCCAGCCGCCGGCGGCCGGCGGCGAGAGCCTTTTCCGCAGCGCGCCGGCTGGCGGTGATGGCCAGCGCCCGGGCGATGGCATCCAGCAGGTCGGTGTCGTTCACGGGTTTGGTGAGGAAATTCACCGCGCCGGACTGGATGGCGCGCACGGTCATGGGGATATCGCCACGGGCGGTGAGGAAAATGACCGGCAGATCGAGCCCCTGCGCGCGGAGTCGCTGTTGGAGTTCGATTCCATCAATGCCCGGCATGGAGACATCCAGGATGACGCAATCCAATTGCAAGCCGGGCAGGCCCTCCAGAAAAGCCCGCGGCGAGTCAAAGAGACGCACCGCGAAGCCCTCCGCCAGCAGCAGGCGGCGCAGGGCTTTAAGCATGTCGGGATCGTCATCGACGAGTCCCAGGGTCGGCGGCTGGCTCATGGCTGGGGCGTTTTCGGGATGGGCAGGCTGAGGTGAAAGGCGGCTCCCGGGCCGTCCGGGTTCGACGCGGCCCAAAGGCGGCCATGATGGGCCTCCGCGATGGTGCGACAAATGGAAAGGCCGATGCCGATGCCACCGGCCTTGGTGGTATGAAAGGGTTTGAATATCTGCTCCACATCCTCCGGCAAACCAACGCCGTGATCCTGGATCGACACCACCACACCGCCGTCCCGCGCGTCCGCGGAGATGAGGATGACGCGCTCATCACGCGGCACGGCGGCCATGGCGTCACAGGCGTTGATGAGAAGATTGAGAAAGACCTGCTGGAGCTGCACCTGATCCCCGATGACCGGCGGCAGGCTTTCAGTGAACCGGGTCTGCGTCGTCACGTCGCGTTCGATCAGGTCGCCGCGGATAAGGCGCAAAACCTCTTGAAGGCAGGCGGGCAGGTCCACGGGCTCGCGCTGCGTTTCCCCGCGCCGCAGGAAGGTGCGCAGGCGGCCGATGATCTCGCCGGCGCGGCGGTCGGAGGCGATGATGTCGCCGAGAATCTCGCGCATCTCATCCATGTCCGGTTGCGGGCGGGCGAGCAGGCGCTGCGCGGTCTGGGCGTTGCTGAGGATGGCGCCGAGGGGCTGGTTCAGCTCATGCGCGAGGGAGCCGGAGAGTTCGCCGAGGGAAGCGACGCGTGAGAGGTGGGCAAACTGGTCGCGCTGCTGGCCGAGTTCCGCTTCGATGCGTTTGCGCTCGGTGATGTCCATGGAGATGCCGCAGTTGCGTCCGCCGTTGGAGCCGTTGGCGTGCTCCGCCCGGCCCATGGAGACGATCCAGCGCAGGGCGCCGTCCGGCATCCGCACATGATGTTCGACGAGGTAGCTGCCACCGTGCCGGCTGCCGGTCTCAATGGCCTCCGCCACAGCCTCCCGCTCGGCGGCGGGTATCCGGTCCAGCACATCGGCGAGATGCACCGGCCCCTTGCCGCGCAGGCCAAACAGATCCCGCCACCGCTCCGAGGCCACAATCTCATTCGTGGCAAGATCCCGCTGCCAGACGCCAAGACCGAGGCCTTCCGCCGCCAGGGAGAAGAAGGCGGCGCTGTCCCGCGCGCGGCGGCGTGCGGCCAGGAGCATGATGATGAGGAGCGATTGCAGCGCCGCAATGCTGACGGCTCCCAAAATCAAACCCCTGTGCGCCTGCCACAGGCTTGGCTCGCGAAACAAAACCGTGCTGCCGGCGGGCAAGGCCGTTTCCGGAATGCCCCAGCGCCGCAACTGACGCCAATCGTACACCGACGCCGACAGCAACGCTGGCTCCACCTTGATGACAGAAGGCTTTTCCCCGGCCAGCAGCCGCAACGCCGCCGCCGCCGCCCGCCCGGCCGGGTCGCGCGCGAACATGAGGCGTCCGCCGATGATTCCCAAGCCCAACTGTTTGTCGTTGTAACCGAAGCTCGGAGCACTGGCCACGGCCATCAGCTCGGTCAAGGCCTTCTCCGATTCGTACGGGACTCCCGCCGCGTCACGATTCATGATGCCATGAAGAATGGCGGCGTCCTCCGGCAGGGAGGCGAGCACCGGTTTCATTTGCTCCAGGGAAAGGTGATCCAAAAAATGCGCCTCAACCCGTCCGGCGTAGGGTTCCCAGGCTCTCTTCAGTTCCGCAGCCCAATACTGCTCCAGCGGCGCCACCCCCATCGTCACATAGACATGCCGTGTCCGCGGACGCACTTGCAGGATGTTTTCCATGAGGGCGGCCAAGTCCAAATCAAAAGGCGCCAGCACCATGTCCGCGCTGCCCGCCCACGAATCCATGCGCCGCTTGTCCATGCCGACCCCGAGGATCGGCGTCGATGGAAAGAGTTCCGCCCGGTTGCGCAGGCAAAAATGGGCGGCGGGAGCGCCGACGGGGACCAGGAGGTCCGGCGGCTCTTTCTCGAAAATGGCGGACAGGAAGTCCAGCAGGGGACCGTCCTTTTCACTGCCGTCAAAGCGGGCCATCTCCAGCGAGGCATCCACGAACTCGATCAGGTGCGGAGACTGCCGGGCCAGCTCCGTCCGGAAGTGGCTGGCCACCACATCGAAAGGCGCGAAGTCACGCCCGAAGGAGTGAATGAGCAGCACTTTGCGCACAGGCCGCTCCTCCGCCGAGGCCGCCGTGAGAGAAAGCGAACCAAGCAGCAGCAGTGGAAACAGACGCCGGGGGAGGAACACAGGCTGAGATTGCCCCGGCTTTTTGCCTTGGCAAGAACCTTATAAAACCGTTACATTGGTTTTTTACCTTGGCGAAAAACTTATTTCAAGGAAGCTCCGCCAGCGCCCCCCAAGGAGAGGCGGTTTGCAACCGCCTCCCCCAGATGAGCACACGCTCCCACGCGCAGCGTCTTTTTCATCGAGTGGCTGCGCCAGCCAGAAGGGGTTGCAGGCGAGGGCGCCCGCGCTCCGCATCCAAGACGCTGCCGCGTCGTTCCAACCCCAGCCTGAATTCCAAACTGAGGCCCTGCCCATTGAGCGAAGGTTTCATGCGTGACGGCTTGGCTTTCGGCAGGAGTATGATTGACTGCAACGCTTGGTGATGACAACCACTCAGAGAAGACTCCTTGCCGTCTGCATGGCGCTGGCCATGCCAGCGGCGGGTTCGCTTAAAGCCCAGGATCAAGCGCCGGCAGCCTTGCCCGCGGGTTCGGCGGACGGCATCGGCGCGACGATTGAGAACCGCGATTTCCTGCTGGAGCACCCCCTCATGGGCAGAGTACTGCCTGGCGGGATGGTGGAGCGGGTTGCCGGCCGGCTGGATCAAGCGGCGGAAAAGCTGCGCCTGGAGATGGCGCTGAGTTATGACGCGCTGGCCATGGGCGCGTTGAACGACTCTCAGGAATGGGGATCAGCATCGGGAGACCTGTCTCTCAGCATCCGCTGGCAGGTGATCAAACGCGAGCGCAGCTTGCCGCTCACGCTGGCGGCGCGTGTCCGGGACCGCCATGCCATCGGCGGCAGATCGCCGACGGAACTGCGGCGGGAGACGAATGCGTTGTGGGGCTACGCGGACGGCTTCACCGGAGCGGGGTTTGAGGTGCCTGAGATCTACTTTGAGGAGCGGCTGTTCAAGGACCGGCTGCTGCTGCGCTACGGCCAGATGGCGCCGGATGATCTGCTCGACGACCACCGCCTGCGCAGCGCCAAGCGATCGTTTCTCAACCAAGCGTTCGCCTCCAGTCCGGCGGTGGGGTTCCCCGGCGCGGGGCTGGGATTCGCGGCGCGCTGGACCAGCCCGAAAGGCTGGGATCTGACCGGCACGCTGTCCAATCTGGAGTCGTCCAACGTGGATGAAAAAGCGGACTGGGGCCTCAATGCGGACGCCTTGTTCGCGGGCCTGCAACTGGGAATGGATTACACGGGATGGCGCGGCCAAGCAGGGCGGCTGCAAGTGCTGCTGTGGAACGGCGACGGCCTGGAGGACGAGGGCTTGACGGCAAGCCGCGGTACCAGCGTGACGCTGGAACAGGTGTTTTGCCGGAAGACGCGCGGCTTTCTGCGCTATGCGTGGTCGGACGGCGATCTGGCGCCGGTGGCGCACCTGTTCGCCGCGGGCGTGGCCTGGGACAGAACCGAATTCGACCACCTCGGGCTGGCGGTGGCAACCGGGGAGCCGTCGCGAGTCGAAGGGCACCGGCAAACCTCGCTGGAGATCTTTTACCGGCATCAGGTGAATGCGAACATCGTGATCACACCCGATCTGCAAATGGCTTTCGGAAATCAACTGGGCGGCGATCCAGACTGGCTGGTGATCGCCGGGCTGCGCATCGGGGTGTCTTTTTGAGTGGCGGTCACTTTCGTCCTCCTACTCGTCCTCGTCCTCCTACTCGTCCTCGTCCTCCTACTCGTCCTCGTCCTCCTACTCGTCCTCGTCCTCGATTCTTCGGACTTCGGACTTCGGATTTCCGAGAACGAGCAGGAGGACGAAGACGATGGTCAGATTACTTCGCCTCCACGCCGCCTTCCTTGGCGACCTCGGCTTTTTTCTTCTGCACGGCCTCGGACTCCACCTCCAGCAGATCCGGCGCTTTGCCGCCCGCTTCCACGAACTTCAACGCCACGCCGTTGATGCAGAAGCGGCGGTTGGTCGGTGTGTCTTTGGACACGCTCTCCCCCTCAAAGACGTGACCCAGGTGCGCGCCGCAGCGTTTGCACACGGTCTCGATGCGCACCATGCCGTGGCTGACGTCCGGTTTTTCCAGCACGTTCTTCGCCTTCGACGCATCGTAAAAGGACGGCCAGCCGCAGCCGGAGTGGAATTTTTCGTTCGAAGTGAACAACTCCACCCCGCAGCACACGCAGTGATAGGCGCCCTCCCCTTGCTTCTCGAAGGTCTCGTAAATCTCGCCAAACGGCCGCTCCGTACCCGCCAGCCGTGTGACACGGTACTCCTCGGCAGTCAGGCGCTTCTTCCATTCTTCCTCCGAGAGGACGACTTCGGGCTTGGGCTTTTCCATGTCTTTTTTCTCGGTTTTGGCAGTTTTGGCAGCCGGTTCCTCCGCCAGACAGGCGCTGGCGGCAGTCAGCAACATAACGGCCAGGAGTGGGCGATGAAAGATTGGTGAATTCATATCATCGGTACGATTCGGGAGGCGCCGACTTTGCTTTTTCTTCCCGAAAAAGACGGGTTACGGCGCGCGGGCCTCCGAGCCCGCAGCGGGTGGCCTGCGCTTTGAAGACAAGCTCGGCGGATAAGCTGATTGGGCGGAGCGCTCCCGACGTTTGGGAACCACCCGGGCAGCGGTGCGCTGCGGACTCGGAGGTCCGCGCGTCAGCGGCGCTTTCGCGCGCAAACTCACTCATCCAACCACGCCACCAATTCGGACGGCTCCGAGCCGCGCTCCTCCCCTTCCCCGTCCGCCTCAGCCACATGCGCCCCGAGCTGCCGCAAGCCCCAGGTCATGAGCAGTTTCGCGTCGTCAAAGATATACTGCGTCTTGGTGCCGAGTTGCACCAGGATCACGTCCCGCCCGCCCGCCGACGCGGACGAGATCAGGCAGCGCCCGCTCGCCACCGTGTACCCGGTTTTCATGCCGTTGCACCCCGCCATGCGCCCCAGCAGCTTGTTGGTGCTTTCCAGCGTCACGCTTCTGCCGTTGTTGAAGGTGAACTTGTAGTACTTGCGGGCAACCGCGTCCCGGATCACCGAGTTGCGATAGGCCGCCATCGCCACCCGCGCCATGTTGCGGGCGGTGGAATATTGGCCCGGCTCGGTGAGGCCGTGCGGGTTTTTGAAATTCGACGAGGTGGCGCCGAGCTGTCGCATCTTTGCGTTCATCTTCTGCGCAAACGCCACCGAACTGCCCGCATTGTCCCGAGCCAGCGCCTTGGCCACGTCGTTGCCGCTCTTCACCAGCATGGCTTGAAGCAGATTTCTCCGCGTATAACGCTGTCCGGAGGTAATGCCCAGGCGTGTCGGCTCCACCTGTGCGTCCGTGGAGGCGATGGTCACTTGGCGGTCCAGATTGCCCGCGTCCAGCACCACCAGGGCCGTCACCAGCTTCTGCGTGCTGGCCACCGCGCGGCGCTGGTCGGCATTGCGGGAAGCCAGATGCGCCCCGGTGCGCGCGTCGATCAGCAAATAAGACTCGGCGCGAATGGACGGCGCCGTGCCCGTGGTCCGCGCCGTCATCACACCCGCCGGATACAAATCCCGCGCCGGCTGCGGCTGTTGTTGCGGATAAGGCTGCGGAGCAGGCCGCGGCGCGTACGAACCAGGAGCCTGGGGATGCTGCTGATAATACGGATTCGGCTGCTGATTGGAGGCCGGCGGCAGACCAGTCGGGCCGTAACTCATGGACGGATGGTACTGGGTACCGCCTCTTTTTTGCGGACTGCTGCCGCAGGCCGTCAGCACCAGCGCGGCGGACAGTGCCGCGCAACACACCCAAAACCAGGAAAAGCAACGTGAACGCATCATCATAAATTTTTAAGGGCGGAGCAAAAATCGAGCCGCCCCGCGACGCCCGCCAAGAAGACGCGCTCATCCCGTTTGTCAAACACAGTCCCCCGCCTTTCCAAGGCGGACAGCGGGCGATGACGCCCGCACCCCGGAGGGCGGGACTCTGTTCCCACCCACTTTCCCGCGGGCGGAGGCGGCGCGGAGCTAAAGTGGGGCAAGCTTCCAGCTTGCCCGCGCAACCAGGATGGTTGCGCCACCATAAAAGCTCCGCACCACCCCACCGCCGCCCTACCTTCTCCCTTGCCATCGCCCCCGTCCTCTCTTTCAATCCGGCTCATGTCCTGGATCGTCCGCGCCCTCATCCCCGTGCTGCTGCTCGGCTCCCTGCTGGCATTCCATCACTCCCGCCAGCAGCGCCCCTCGCGCACGGCCATCGCCGGAGAAAAGCGCACCCTGCTCATCGGCAACGGCACCGACATCGAATCGCTCGACCCCCACCTCGTCACCGGCCAGCCGGAACACTGGGTCATCACCACGCTGTTCGAGGGCCTCGTCGCGCCCGGCGCGGAGAACCCGGATGAAGACGCCCCCGGCGTCGCCGCCTCCTGGTCCAGCGACGACTTCCAAACCTGGACCTTCAACCTCCGCCAAGACGCCGTCTGGAGCGACGGCACGCCCATCACCAGCGCCGATTTCCTCTACGCCTTCCAGCGCATCCTCTCCCCCGATCTCGGCTCCCACTACGCCGAGATGCTCCACCTCATGCAGGGCGCCGCCGCCTTTCATCGCGGGGAAACCACCGACTTCTCCACCGTCGGCGTCCGCGCCCCGGACCCGCACACCCTCGTCATCACCCTGGAAGGCCCCGCGCCGTTTTTTCCCGGCATGTTGAAGCACTACACTTGGTTCCCCGTGCCGCGCCACATCATCGAACGTTTCGGCGGCATGACCACGCGGGACACACCCTGGGCGCGCCCCGGCAACATCGTTAGCAACGGCCCCTTTCTCCTCAAGGACTGGCGCATCAACCACTTCATCGCCGTGGAAAAAAATCCCCGCTACTGGGACGCCGCCGCCACCCGGCTCGAAGCCATCCACTTCTTCCCCATCGACAACCCCGAGACCGAAGAGCGCCTCTTCCTCGACGGCCAGCTTCACGTCACTTACACCGTCCCGTTCGCCAAAATCCCGAGCTACCGCGAGACCCGGCCGCCCTACTTCGATCAAAGCCCCGAACTCGCCTGTGAGTTCTACCGCTTCAACACCACCCGCCCGCCGTTTGACCAGCCCAAAGTCCGCCAAGCCCTCGCGCTCGCCATCAACCGCGCCACGCTCGTCGAGCAAGTCATCCGCAGCGGCCACCTCCCCGCCACCGGCCTCACGCCGCCCGGCGCGCATCCCGATTACCCGCCGCTCGACGTCACCCGTTTCGATCCCGAAGCCGCCCGCCGGCTGCTCGCCGAAGCCGGATTCCCCGGCGGCAAAGGTTTTCGCAAGATCGAAATCCTCACCAACACCAGTTCCACCGCGCGCACCACCGCCGAATTCCTCCAGGAAAGCTGGAAAAAACACCTCGGCATCGAAGTCTCCATCCTCCAGCAGGAATGGCAGGTGTACATCAGCTCCCAACAAACCCTCAAATACGACATCTCACGCGCCGGCTGGGTCGGCGATTACACCGACCCCAACACCTTCCTCAGCATCTGGCGCGCCGGCGACGGCAACAACAACACCGGCTGGAACGATCCGCGTTACGACGAACTCATGCTCGCCGCCACCCGCGAGCCGGATGTCGCCCGCCGCATGGCCGCCATGCGCGAAGCCGAAACCCTGATGCTGGAAGCCGCGCCCATCACCCCCATCTTCTGGCGCATGAACTCCCATCTCATCCGCCCCGAAGTCCTCCACTGGAAAGACTCCGTCATCAGCCACCGCTGCTACAAAGCCCTCGACCTCGCGCCCGCCCCGCAGCCGCTCATATCAGGAACAGGAAGCCCCCCTCCGGCGTCATCCGATTACCACTTGCCACGATAACCCCAGCCACATCCACCTCTCCATTCCCCCCATCATTGGAAATTGAAAATTGAAAAAGAGACGCTGGATGGGCGGCTTGGCCCAATCTCCAATCTCCAATCTCCAATCCGCAATCCGCAATCCGCAATCTTAATTCCTAATTCCTAATTCCTAATTCCTAATTCCTAATTCCTAATTCCTAAATCCTAATTCCTAAATCCTAAATCCCAAATCTCCCATTAACCGCCCCCGTGACCCGCCTCATCCTCCAGCGCCTCCTGCAGGGCATCATCGTCATCATCGCGGTGATCTCCATCACCTTCCTCATCATCCGCCTCGGCCCCGGCAGCCCCTTTGCCAACGAGCGCGAGATGCCCGACTACGTCCGCGAAAATCTCGACCGCCTCTACGGTCTGGACAAGCCCCTCATCGTCCAGCTCGGCCGCAACCTCTGGAGCTTCATCACCCTCGACCTGCCCGTCTCCTACACACTGAAAGGCTGGAACGTCGGCGAGATCATCGCCCAAGGCATGCCCGTCTCCTTCACCGTCGGCGGCGCCGCGTTTTTGATCTCCATCCTCATCGGCGTGCCCGCAGGCGCGCTCGCCGCCTTGCGCGCCGGGCAGATCGAAGACCGCGCCACCATGGCCGCCGCCACCCTCGGCATCTGCGTGCCCAGCCTCGTGCTCGGCCCGCTCATCGCCCTCGTGTTCGGATTGAAACTGCGCTGGTTCAACACCGCCGGCTGGTATGACTCCGGCGACTGGGTGCTGCCCTCCGTGACTCTCGGCCTCATCTGCGCCGCCGCCGTCGCCCGTCTCACCCGCGGCGGCCTGCGGGAGACACTCGCGCAGGATCACATCCGCACCGCGCGCGCCAAAGGCGTCGCGGAAAACGTCATCGTCATGCGCCACGCCTTCCGGCTCGCCTGCCTGCCGTTGTTGAACTACCTCGGCCCGCTCGCCGCCGGACTGCTCAGCGGCTCCTTCGTCACCGAGACCGTGTTCCAGCTTCCCGGCCTCGGCCGCCACTTCATCAACTCCGCCCTGCACAAAGACTTCACCCTCGCCATGGCCCTCGCCGCCTTCTTCGCCATCCTCATCGTCGCCTTCAACCTGCTGGTGGACATCCTGCAAGCCTGGCTCAATCCGAGGATTCGATTGAAGTAACAGGTTTCTGACAAAAACGCGCTTAACGCGCCGCTTCCACCACCAGTTCCTGAAATCGCTCCTTCGGTTTCCGGCTCTCCGGCACCAGCACGTTTTGCACGAGAAAAACCGCCGCCAGCTTGCGCTTCGGATCCACCCATCCGTTCGTCGCAAACGCGCCGCCGTGGCCGAATGAACCCACGCCCAGCGGCGACATCTTCGCATTCGCCTCAGTCACGCACTGCCAGCCCAGCGCATAGGTCAGCGGTTTGCCGCCCGCGCTCACCGGCGTCGTCATCTCCTTCACCGCCGCCTCGCTTAGAATCCGCGCCCCGTCCAGCTCGCCGCCGTTTGCCACCATCGCATAAAACCGGCCCATGTCCGCCGCCGTCGAAAACAAGCCGCCCGCCGGCTCCACCATCCGCCTCGCCGCCGCCGAGGACGTGAAGAACGGGTTGTAGCTCACCACCAATTCCTGCGTCTCCTCGTCCAGTTTGTACGTCTGCGGAATCCGCGCCCGGCGTTCGTCGTCGGGATTGAACATCGTATCCTTCATGCCCAGCGGCTCAAAAATCCGTTTCGCCAAAAAATCCTCATAAGCCATCCCGGTCACCACCTCCAGAATCCGCCCCGCCACCGTCGGGCCGAAACCATATTCGTAATCACTCCCCGGCTCGAAGGCCAGCGGCGCCTGGATCAGGCGATCCACGTACTGCTTCAGCGACACCGCCCCGTCATCCGCCTTGCGCGGCGGGAAGGCGATGCCCGCCGTGTGGGAGAGCAGCCTCCGCAGAGTGACCGGCGTCTTCGGCTCGGACCCGTCCTTCAGCTTCATCTTCGCCAGCCCCGGCAGCCATTTGGACGCCGGCTCGTCCAGCGTCACCCTGCCCTCGTCCACCAGGATCATGAGCGCCGTGCCGTTGATGGATTTCGTCATCGACGCGATCCAAAACACCGCGTCCTTCGTCATCGGCCTGCCCGCCGCCACGTCCGCCATGCCCACGGCCTCATGATGCGCGACCCTGCCATTGTGCATCACCAAAGTCACCACGCCGGCCGCGCTCTTCGCCGCCACCGCCTCCGTCATCGCCGGCGCGATCTTGCCGAGCGCGGCAGGATTCAATTCGAGCGCGGCCAAAGGCGAGGCCAGGAAAAACAGCGGCAGCAGACGGGTCAGAAACATCCCCGCATAACGCGCTGGCTTCATGCTCTGTTGCAACGATCCTCGTCCTCAATGAGCCGGGCATCAATCCAGAACGAGCATGGCTCAGCCCACATATCCCTGCTGAGCGTAGCGCCGCAGAGTTTCGGGGGCGATGTCATAGCCATTCGGCCAGGAAAGGATGCCGTAGGCCAGATAGGCCTGCGCAAAAAAATCCGGGTCGCACAAGGCGCGGCGCAAGGGGCCACCCTCGTTGCCGTATCTGGAGAAATCCAGATCGGCCACATAGCCATCCCGAAATCTCAGGCTCAACCGGTGGGGGCCTGTGTGCTGCAAGGAAGCCGCTTCACAAGCCTCCAGACTGATGTGCGTGGTGATGGTGGATGGATTCATGGCGAAAATCAGTTCAGGGGTGGAACACGTTTAAGAGGCTGGTGTTGCTGCGCCAGAAGCCAGTTTTCCTCCAGGGCCGCTTGCTGCAACTCTGCCCACTCACGCAGCAAACGGCGCGCTTGGGCGGACATTTCGCCTTCCATCAACTGCCCGTCAAAAGTAAAGGCCGCGCGTTCTCCCTCGTAGCGCGCTTGAAAATGTGGCGGCAGATGATCGTCGTAAAACATCTCCACTCGGATTCCAAAAAATCGGCTAATTTCTGGCACAGTGACAATCATGCCACGGATCAGCCGGTTGGCAACCGCCAGAGCCTGATCGAAGATCGTCTATTTTGGAAATTTCCGCCCCTTGACCTCCTGACTCCTTGACCTTTGACTCCCCCCTCAATGCCCCTCCCCGACTGGCTCCAGCAACACACCCTCCTCCCCGCCGGCTCCACCGCGCTGCTGCTGGCCGCGCTGGGCGCGTTTTGCATCGGCTTGTCCAAGAGCGGCCTGTCCGGCGCCGCCACGCTCAATGTCGTCCTCATGGCCAAAGTGTTCGGCGCCAAAGCCTCGGTCGGGCTGGTGCTGCCGCTGCTCATCGCCGCGGATTTCATGGGCTTTTGGATCAACCGGCGCGCCGGGAGTTGGCGGCCCGTCGCCGCCATCGCGCCGCCCGCCATCCTCGGTGTCATCGCCGGCTGGTGGTGCCTGGATCTCATCGACAACGCCACCGCCCGCGTCACCATCGGCTGGATCATCATCGGCCTGCTCGCCTTCAAGCTGCTGCTGGATTGGAAGCAAAAAGAGCTGCTGGCGCTGACCGAGCACACCGGCTTTGCCTGGAGCATGGGTTTCGGCGCAGGCATCACCACCATGCTGGCCAACGCCGCCGGCCCTGTCATGACCGTTTATTTGCTCTCCCGCCGTCTGGATAAAAAGGAGCATGTCGGCATCTTCACGCGCTTCTTTTTGTTCATCAATCTCTTCAAAGTCCCGTTCAGCGCCCAGCTCGGCATCATCAACGCCCGCTCGCTCGCCACCAACCTCGTGCTGCTGCCCGCTGTCGTGCTCGGCATCCTCATCGGCTGGCAACTGCTGCAACGCCTTCCGCAGAAAGCTTTTGAACGATTGTTGTTCGTACTGACGCTGCTGGCAGCGGTTTGGCTTATTCGCGGTTGAACGCGGAGCGCAATTTCCGGCTGTTTTTAGACAGGATTGCAGGATGGACAGGATTCACAGGATTTTTATGGTTTTTACCCCCATTCGTCCTCGTCCTCGTCCTCGTCCTCGATCATTCGGACTTCGGACTTCGGACTTCGGATTTTCGAGAACGAGAACGAGAACGAGTAGGAGGACGAGGATGATTTTTTCCTCGAACTCGCCCGCCAACTCCATACTTCTTCTCCCATGCCCGACCTCGCCTCCTCCCTCTCCGCCCTGATCGGCGCCAACCGCGTCTCGGTAGCGCCCGCCGATCTCACCACGCACAGCACCGATAAATGGTTCGCCGCGCACCCGCCGCAGGTGGTTGTCTCGCCGGAATCCGCCGAGGAAGTCGCCGAGGTGTTGCGGTTTGCCTCGGCGGAGCGTGTGCCGGTCACTCCGCAGGGCGCGCGCGTCGGTTATGTGGGCGGCGCGGTGCCGTTGCGGGGCGGCATCGCCCTCAACCTCATGCGCATGAACCGCATCCTGGAGGTCAACACCCACGACGGCGTCGCCGTGTCGCAGCCCGGCGTCATCACCGCCGCGCTCCAGGCCGCCGCCCGGGAGAAAGGCTGGTTTTATCCGCCGGACCCCGCCAGCCTGCGGGAGTGCAGCATCGGCGGCAACATCGCCGCCAACGCCGGCGGACCGCGCTGCCTGAAGTACGGCGTCACCCGCCACTACGTGCTCGGCCTGGAAGCCGTGCTTGCGGACGGCTCCATCGTCCGCGCCGGCGGACGCTGCCACAAAAACAAGACCGGCTTCGACCTCGTCGGTCTCATGGTCGGCAGCGAGGGCATGCTCGGCGTCGTCACCGAAGCCACGCTGCGCCTCATCCCGCACCCGCCCATGCGCGCCATGCTCTCCGCCGGGTTCGCTCGTTTCGCCGCCGCCGCGCAGGCCGTGCAGGCGGTGCTTGACTCCGGTTTCCTGCCGTCGGCCCTGGAAATCGCCGACAAATTCACCCTGCGCGCCGCGCGCGAGTACCTCGGCGCCTCCGTCACCCCGGAGGGCGACGCCCACCTGCTGATCGAACTCGACGGCCAACCGGACTCCGTCGCGCTCGAAATCCGGCGCGTGGCCGATCTGTTGCGCGGCCTCGGCTGCGTCTGCCTGGAGGAAGCCATGGGCGAGGAAGCCTGCGAGCGCTTCTGGACGCTGCGCCGGGAGTTCAGCTACAGCCTGCGCAACACCGGCCTCATCAAGCTCAACGAGGATGTCGTCGTGCCGCGCTCGCGGCTCGTTGATCTCGCCGACTTCGCGGAGCGCTTGCAGGAGGAGACCGGCTTCCCCATCGCCAGCTTCGGCCACGCCGGGGACGGCAACATCCACGTCAACATCATGGTGCCGACCATGGACGACCCCGCCGTGCGCGAGCGCGCCGAGGCCGCGCTGGACCGGCTTTTCCACCAAGTCATCGCCTGGCGCGGCGCCATCACCGGCGAGCACGGCGTCGGCATCGCCAAACGCCGCTGGTTCCGCGACGCCATCCCGGAAAGCGCGCGCCAGCTTCACCTCACACTCAAACGCGCGCTCGACCCGCACGGCATCCTCAATCCCGGCAAATTCCTCGACGACGACGCAGGATAGGCCGGCTGCCAGGAAGGGCACGCAAAGACGCAAAGGCGCAAAAAATAATCTCTTTCTTTGCGCCTTTGCGTGATGCCATTTTGAGGGCAAGATTTCATACGCAAGCCCTGACGCAGATCCCGATCCCCCTTGCGCCCCGGCGTGAACGGGCTTATGCACTTGGCCCACCGGTTTTTTCCAATAACAAACACCATCCAACCCAAACACATCATGGCCCACACCCTGCCCGACCTGCCTTACCCCCACAACGCGCTGGAACCCCACATCGACCAGCAGACCATGGAAATCCACCATGGCCGCCACCACAACGCCTACGTCACCAACCTGAACGCCGCCATCGCCGGCAAGCCTGAGTTGGAGGCCAAAAGCATCGACGACCTCTGCAAAGACATCGCCTCCGTGCCCGAAGACATCCGCGCCGCCGTCCGCAACAACGGCGGCGGTCACTACAACCACAGCCTGTTCTGGACCGTCATGGGCCCCAACGCCGGCGGAGCGCCCACCGGCGACCTCGCCGCCGCCATCGACGCCGCTTTCGGCTCCTTTGACGCCTTCAAAGAAGCCTTCGCCAAAGCCGGCGCCACACGCTTCGGCTCCGGCTGGGCTTGGCTCGTCGTGAAGGACGGCAAACTCGCCGTCACCTCCACCCCGAACCAGGACAACCCGCTCATGGACGGCTCCGGCGCGCCCATCCTCGGTTGCGATGTCTGGGAGCACGCCTACTACCTCAAGTACCAAAACAAGCGCCCCGACTACATCGCCGCTTGGTGGAACACCGTGAACTGGGGCGCCGTCGCCGCCCGCTACGCCACAGCGCTCGGTTGAGCAAAACGGTTTTCTTGATTCGATTGATTGTCATCCGAGCGGGGCAGGCTTCCAAGCCTGCCCCGTTTTATGGAGTGCCGACGACTCGTCGCTGCCCACCAAGGAGAGGCGGTTTGTAACCGCCTGCCTTTCCGGAGGGCGGGATTGTATTCC
>CAZNKC010000048.1:0-7816 GCA_964573315.1 uncultured Verrucomicrobiaceae bacterium
GCCCAAAGCATAGATGCCAGCCAGAAAGATCAGCACCCGCCGGGTCCGCGGTTGGGTGACATGGAAAAAGCCCGACTCCCGGCCATTGTCGGTGTTCACCACGGCCATGAGCATCAGGATGAGCATCTGGCTCAGCAGCAGCCAAGGATAAGGCAGCAGGCCCGAATACCATTCATGCCACTCCGGCAGTTGCGGCGGATGATAGATGCCGGCGATGATTTGGCCCAGCACCCGGCACAGAAAAAGCGCGGTGCATAGCCAGAGCAGAATGATACGGACGCGCGGCGGCATCGGAGAGGTTATGGGCTGGCAGGGATCATGGACCGCCAGTGCCGGTACCACTCGCTTTGAAAAAGCTCGCCCGGATCATGGCGGAGCTTGTGATGCAAAAACTGCGGAAACTGCGGATAAGCGCGCAGCATCTGCTCCCGCGTGGCCCAGCGGTGGTAGGTCAGGAAAAAAGAGCCGTCGCGATCCAGAGCAAGATCGATCAACCTGCGAAAAGCCGCCTCCGCGTCCCGCCTGCCCTCCGGTGTGTGGGTGACGCGCAGGTTGAAGACGATGCAGGCGTAGCTCTGGCGCGCCCACGGCAGGAAGGTTTCCTTGTCCTGCTCGATGAAGCGCACCGTGCCGTAGATGATGTTCGTGGCATGACGCCGCGCGTCCTCCGCGCAGGCGGCCATGAAATCCTCCAGCCGGTCGCGCGGCACATACACCTCCGAAATCATCAGCGATCCCGGAGGCAGGGCCGGCAGCGCCGCGTGAATGCGTTCCCCGTAGTCCGCGTCGTAATGGCTGAACTGAGCGCGGTCATGCCAATAATGCTGGCCGTTCGTGCGCTGGTAATGCGTCTTGTAACCGGCCCATGCCGTCGGCTTTTCAGCGTGCGCGGAAATGATCAACCCGCGCCATGCCTGCGCGTTCAGCGTCACGGCCGGGTCTTCGGAATGCGCTGCATCCGCCAGCGGACGGTAACAGGAAAAGACGCCTTCCCGCAAAAAGGCATCCGAAGTTTCATCCGGGCAAAACTGAAAATCGCCAAACAGAAAACCGTCCCGCGCGCGTTGATCGACGCGCCGCATGATGCCATCCAGAGCGGCGATCTCCACCACCCGTTCGAGCCGTTGCCTGGGGATGAGGCGCAACTCCACTTCGGTGATGACGCCAAACAAACCATAGCCACCCACGGCAAGCCGGAACAACTCGGAATGAGCCTGCCGGCTCGCTTTCACGACCTGGGCTTCCGCGTTCACCAGAGTGATGGACTCGATGTCCTCCACAAACGGCCCCCATTGCAGCCCACGGCCATGAATGTTCGAGGACACTGCTCCACCGAGCGTGAGATCATCCGCGCCCGTCTGTTTTTGGCGAAAAGTCAAAAAGACTTGGCTTTCCCCCTGCCTTTCCTCCAGCGCCTGGAGCAATTCCGGCCAAGTGATGCCGGCCTCCGCCTTCGCCAGCCGTTTTTCGTTGTCCAGTTCGAGGAAGCGGTTCATCGAACGCATGTCCAGATGCAGCGCGCCCTGCGCAAACTGCTGCCCGCCCATCGAGTGCCGCGCGCCGGAGATGCTCAGGCTGACTTTTTCCGCTTTCGCGGCGCGCACCGCCTCGATCACGTCCTCCGTGCCGCGCGGGCGGATCACGCGCAAGACTTCGGTGGGATTCAGCCGCGAGTGGACATCATTGAGAACCTGCGGCGCTTCGGGGTTTGGCTCTTGAGCACTGACGGCGCCCCACAAGCCCGCACAAAGAGCGGAACACCCCATCCATCGCAGCCAATCGCCCAGGAAGACGTTGGAGAGCGATTGCGGCATGACGTGATCTGGCGGCGATTGGCGCACGCAGGATTGTCCCGCCCTTTCAGGGCTTGTCAAAAGGCGGATTGTCCGGCGTCAAGTTCCGCATCACCACAAACCCCCGCCCCAAGCCCAGCCCTGAAAGGGCGGGACAACAGCGCCCTCAAACCGAAATATCTCCGAAAACTACGAAAAAACAGAATCAACCAATCAATTCTTCTGTTTTTTCTAAATTTGCCACAAAAAAGCAAAATCTATGATTGCCAAAACTGCCGGATTTACTTATTAAATGTGTCCCAATGATTAACTTTATGGGAATATTTTGAAAATTTAATTAACGCCACTGATTCTAGCCATTCGCACGGAAATGACCGCTTCTCTCGCAGCGCTGGACTTTCCACCCCTTTCCCGGTGGCCGCAATGGATTCTTGCCCTGAAGCTCCGCCTTTTTCCCGGTTTCGCGCAGATGGGCGGCTGGCCCTGGTTCGGGTCTGCCGCCGTGGATGACGATCTCATGCCCTGGGGACGCATGGGATTGGAGAAGCGCCCCGGCCAAGACCAAAGCCCGCCTCCCCCCCTCCCTGAACGGCCGGACCGCCCTCCCCCCATGCACTTTCACCACATCTCCGTCATGCTGGACGAAGTTCTCGCCGCCTTGGAGCCGCGGCCCGGCCAGCTCATTCTCGATGGCACCCTGGGCGGTGGCGGCCACGCCGAGGCACTGCTGCGGAGCGGCGCCCGCGTGGTGGGCATGGATCAGGATCGTGCCGCGCTGGAGTTCGCCACCCAACGCCTCGCGCCGTTCGGCGACCAATTCTGCGCCTTGCACGGCAACTTCCGCGATTTCCCCGGCATCCTCGCCGAAATCGGCATTGAAGGGCTGGACAGCATCCTCGTCGATCTCGGCGTCTCCAGCCATCAGATCGACGAGCCGGAGCGCGGTTTTTCCTTCCAAAAAGACGGCCCGCTCGACCTGCGCATGGACCCCTCCGCGGGCCGCCCTGCCGCCGATCTGGTGAACACGGCGGACGCCGAGGAACTGGCGCGGCTTTTCCGCGAATACGGCGAGGAACCGCGCGCTTGGCCACTCGCCCAAGCCATCGTCAAAGCCCGCGCCGCGCGTCCGCTCACCCGCACCCTGGAGCTGGCGGAGTTGATCGCCCGCTGCTCGCCGCCGCGCGGCAAGCGCCACCCCGCCACCCGCGTCTTCCAGGCCCTGCGCATCGCCGTCAATGACGAACTCGGCGCCCTGCGCGACTTCCTCCAGGTCGCGCCGCGCTGGTTGAAACCCGGCGGACGGATCGCCGTCATCACCTTTCACTCGCTGGAGGACCGCATCGTCAAGCAAGCCTTCCACCACCTCGCCGCCCCGGAGATCGACCGCCCCGAATGGCCCGCGGCGCGCCCGAACCCCGACCACCTTCTCCGCCTGCTCACCCGCAAGCCCATTGATCCCACCGCCGCCGAAATCGACCGCAACCCGCGCGCCCGCAGCGCCCGCCTGCGCGCCGCCGAACGCCTGCCAAGCCGCCATGTCTGACAACCGCCGCCGCACCGCCTACCGCAACCGCCTCAGCGTGGCCACCCTCACGGCCATCACGCTCGTCTGTGTCGCCCTCGCCGCCGCCTTTGTCGGCTTCGTCGTCTCGCGCAACCGCCTCTCCGCGCTCGCCGACGAGCAGCGCCGCGTCGAGCAGGAGATCACCCTTTACCGCCAGGAGATCATGGCCTTGGAAAAGCGCATCGACACCAGCCTGATCCGGGAAAAAGTCCACGAACGCCTCGCCGCCGCCGGCACCTACCTCAAGCCCATCGAACCGGCATCCATCATTCATTTGCCCCGGATTGAAGTTCCGAAAGCCCTGCCCGTCGAACGTCCTCCGGCTCCGGAAATGGCCCACGCCAGCATCCCGTCCACCGCCACTCCCTGAACCCCGAATGCCCCCCCTTCCCTGCCAGACCCAGCTCCGCCGCGACCGCGGCATCTGCCGGCGCATCATGCTCGTCACCAGCGTGCTCATCGTCGGCTTCTCCTTCATCGCTTGGCGTCTCTACGACTTGCAGGTGCGCCAGCACCACGAACTGTCCCTCCTCGCCGCCGAACGCTGCCGCGACGTCCGCATCCTCCCCGCCCAGCGCGGCTCCATCCGCGATCTCTCCGGCGAATATCTCGTCTTCGATGAAAAATCCTGGGAACTGCACACCGACCGCGCCCACCTGCACCAGCCCGCCATCATCCGCCCTTACCTCGCCAAAATGCTGCAATGCGCGCCGAAGGAGCTGTCCGCCCGCATGAAAGAGGACGCCATGCTCGCCGACTACCACGCCCGTGTCGCCGCCGACCTCAGCCATCAGCTCGGCCGTCCGCAGGAGGAAATCCTCGCCGTCCTGCAATCGGAAAAACCCGTCATGGTCTTGCAGAAAGACATCGCGCAGAAGGACGCCGATACCCTCGAAAGCTGGCTCAAAAGCCGCCACATCACCGGCATTTACCTCCGCCCCGGCACCGAGCGCCGTTTTGCATCCAAAGACCGCCTCACCCTCACCCTCGGCGCCGTCAAGGAACACGAGGGCGGCATCTGGGGTGTCGAAAAACTCTGCGACGACATCCTGCGCGGCACGCCCGGCAAACGCTACATCGAAAAAGACCGCCGCGGCATCGAGCAGACGCTTTTCCGCGGCGAGACCATCCCCGCCCGCAACGGCGCGGACGTCTTCCTCACCATCGACATGAACCTCCAGGACAGCATCGAGGCCATCGTCGATCAAGCCTACCGCCAGCACAATCCGAAGAGCGTCGTCGCCATTCTCACCGACCCCATGACCGGCTCCATCCTCGCCATGGCCTGCCGCCCGCATCTCGACATCGACGCCAAATCCGGCAACTGGCGCAACATCCCCGTCTCCGACGCCTACGAACCCGGCTCCGTCATGAAGATCGTCGCCATCGCCGGCGCGCTCGACGCCGGTGTCGTCGGCCCGAACACCACGATCGACTGCGGCAACCGCCGCTTTTCCGCCCCCGAACTCGGCAGCAAGGACATCCACGACGACACCTCGAACCTCGGCTCCCAGCCCGTCTGGGGCGTGCTCGCCCGCTCCAGCAACATCGGCACCTACAAGATCGCCCGCATGCTCGGCTGGGAAGGCTTCGAGCGCTCCCTGCGCAACTTCGGCTTCGGCGCCCGCACCGGCCTCAGCATTTGCAACGAACCCGCCGGACGCTGGCCCGCCTTTGAAAAATGGACCGCCGTGGATTTCTCGCGCATGAGCTTCGGTTACGGCCTCACCGCCACCGCGCTCCAGCAGGTCATGGCCTACGGCGCCATCGCCAACGACGGCGTGCTCATGAAGCCCCGCCTCATCGACCGCATCCTCCGCGACGACGGCGCGCGCATGGAAATCTGCCATCCCGAGCCGCTGCGCCAAGCCTGCACCGCCCGCACCGCCGCGCAGATGCGCGACATGCTGGAAAAAGCCGTCGCCCAGGGCACCGGCAAACGCGCCCAGATCGAAGGCGTCCGCGTCGCCGGCAAGACCGGCACCCGCCGCGTCTATGACCCCAAGCTCAAACGCTACCGCGAGGATCAATACCTCGTCTCCTTCGCCGGTTTCGCCCCTGCGGACAAACCACGCGTCGCCTGCGTCGTCGCCATCGACAACCCAAAGGCCGGCGATCCCAAGGAAATCCGCGGCGGCCTGCTCGCCGCCCCGCTTTTCGCCGAACTCATCGCCGCCACCCTCGACCACCTCGACGTCCGCATCAAGCCGCCGCGCGCGAAAGTCGTCTCCCACAACCTCGACCTGGAGAAAGGAGACGGCCAATGACCTTGCGCGACCTCGCCTCCCAGCTCGATTCCCCCGTCACCGCCGGTTCCTTGGACACGGCCATCGAATCGCTCGTCTATGATTCCCGCCAAGCCGCGCCCGGCGCCGCCTTCTTCGCCCTGCGCGGCGCCCAGGCCGACGGCCACCGCTTCATCCCCGCCGCCATCCGCGCCGGTTGCGCCGCCATCATCGCCGAGCAAGCGCCGGAGCCGGACTGCGCCGTCCCCTGGGTTCACGTCCGCCACAGCCGCATCGCGCTCGCCCAAGCCGCCGCCGCCTTTTACAATCATCCCGCGCGCGCGCTGAAGCTCTGCGGCGTCACCGGCACCAACGGCAAGACCACCACCGCTTTCATCCTCCATCACCTGCTCAATGCCGGCCAGTTCCGCGCCGGTCTCATCGGCACCTTGTTTTACGACCTCGGCGGCGAGCAAATCCCCGCCACCCACACCACCCCGGAGAGCCTGGAAATCCAGCAACTGCTCGCCCGCATGAGCGAGCACGGCTGCCGCGCCTGCGCCATGGAAGTCTCCTCCCACGCCCTCGACCAGGAGCGCGCCCACGGCCTGCCGTTCGAAGCCGCCGTCTTCACCAACCTCAGCCAGGACCACCTCGACTACCACGACACGATGGAGAGCTACTTCGCCGCCAAAGCCAAGTTGTTCGAAAACGTCGCCGCGCAAGGCCGCGGTCATCTCATCATCAACAGCGACGACCTCTGGGGCCGCAAACTCATCACCCGCCACGAAGCAACAGGCCGCGTCGTCCGTTTCGGCTACGGCGTCCAGGCCGACTACCGCGCCGTCAACGTCCGCGGCGACCTCACCGGCACCACTTTCGAGTTGGAGCACAAAAACCGCAGCTTCCTCATCCGCCTTCCCCTCATCGGCGACTTCAACGTCCTCAACGCCCTCGGCGCGCTCGCCGCCGCCCATCTCATGGGCCTCAACCTGCGCGAAACCATCACCCGCCTGCGCGATGTGCCGCAAGTCCCCGGCCGCCTCGAGCGTGTCACCGACCAAGGCCGCTTCCATGTCTTCGTCGATTACGCCCACACTCCCGACGCGCTCGACAACGTCCTGCGCACCCTGCGCGCCCTCAGGCCAAACCGCATCATCACCGTCTTCGGCTGCGGCGGCGACCGCGACCGCACCAAGCGCCCGAAGATGGCCGCCGCCGCCGCCGAGGGCAGCGACATCTGCGTGCTCACCTCCGACAACCCCCGCACCGAAGACCCCGATGTCATCATCGCCGATGCCGCCGCCGGGTTCCCCCCCGGCGCCCGCGCCGCCAAAATCTCCGACCGCAAACACGCCATCCAAACCGCCCTCGAACACGCCCGCGAAGGCGACATCATCCTCATCGCCGGCAAAGGCCATGAAGACTATCAAGACATCCAAGGCGTCAAACACCCCTTCGACGACCGCAAAACCGCCTATCAACTCCTGCAAACCCTCCGCCGCGAACGCGCGGAGGCCAATGCGGAGGCCAATGAATAGCATGTCATATCAACCTCCAGCGCCGTCCGGCCAAAAAAATTCCACGCCTCTCCGAGGCGTGGAACCTGAAGCGCACGCGCCCCGCGTGGCGCGAGCCGCTGGCTCGCCGCCAAAGTACCACTAACCTAATACCGCCCGCTCAATCTCCAATCTCCATTTTCCAATCTCCATTTTTCAATCTCACCAATGCGTCCCATCCCCCTCCACGCCCTAGCTGACCTCACCGGCGGCTCCCTCATCCAGGGAGACCCCGCCCGCGTGGTCACGCGGGTCGGCACCGACTCCCGGCGTGTCGTGGAAGGAGAAGTGTTCTTCGCCCTCAAAGGCGACCGTTTTGACGGCCACGCCTACGCCGCCGAAGTCGCCGCCGCCGGAGCCGCCGCCGTAGTCGTCAGCCAGCCCGTGCCCGCTTTGCCTTGCGCGGTGATTCACGTCCCGGACACCTTGCGGGCGCTGCAAAACCTCGCCCGCGAATACCGCGACTGGCACCGCCCGCTCGTCGTTGCCTTAACCGGCAGCAATGGCAAGACCTCCACCAAAGACCTCACCGCCGCCGTCCTCTCCCGCCGTTATCCGCTCATCGCCACCCAGGGCAACCTCAACAACCACATCGGCCTGCCGCTCACCCTGCTCTCCCTGGAGGAGGAGCACACCTGCGCCATCACCGAGATGGGCATGAACCACGCCGGCGAG
>CAZNKC010000048.1:7826-25051 GCA_964573315.1 uncultured Verrucomicrobiaceae bacterium
CGGCGAGATCCGCGCCCTCGTGGACATCGCCAAACCGGACGCCGCCATTCTAACTAACATCGGCCACGGCCACATTGAATTTCTCGGCTCCCAGGATAACATCGCCTGGGAAAAAGCCACCCTGCCCGTGAACGTCCCGCCCGGCGGCAGCGTCGTGCTCAACGCCAACGATTCCTACACCGGCCGCATCGCCCGCCTCTGCCAGGGCCGCGTGCTCACCGCCGGCATCGAGGCCGGGGACGTCTCCGCGCAAGACCTCAGCGTCACTGCCACAGGCACCGGTTTCACCCTCGACTTCGCCGGCAACCGCGTCAAAACCTCCCTGCCGCTCTTGGGCCGCCACATGGTCGCCAACGCCGCGCTCGCCGCCTGCATGGGCTGGAGCCTCGGCATCGACCCCGAAGAAATCGCCGAAGCGCTTTCCTCCGCCAAGCTCACCGGTGGCCGCCTCGAACCGAAGACCGTCGCCGGCATCCAGTTCATCGACGACTCCTACAACGCCAACCCCGACTCCATGACCGCCGGCCTCCGCACCCTCGCGGAAACCGCCGCCGCCCGCCGCTTCGCCGTGCTCGGCGCGATGGGTGAACTCGGCGCGCACGCCGCCGCCGGTCACACGCAGGTGGGCGAGTTCGCCGCCGGCCTCGCGCTCGACGGCCTTTACACCATCGGCGGCGCCGACGCCGCCCGCATCTCCGACGCCGCGCGCGCCGCCTCATCCACCGGAGGCGGCAGCGGCGAAATCCTGCATTTCCCCGATCACGCCGCCTGCGCCGCGCATCTGCGCGCCGTGCTCCGCCCCGGCGACCTCATCCTCCTCAAAGGCAGCCGCTCCACCGCCATGGAAAAAGTCCTCACCCATTTTCAAACCGCATGATCTACTGGCTTTACGAGTACCGCGAACTGTTCTCCTCCGAGGACGGCCTGTTGTACAAAGTGCTCAACATCTTCAGATACCACACCTTCCGCGCCGGCGGCGCGGCGCTCACGGCTTTTGCCTTGTCCCTGTTCTTCGGCGAGCGCCTCATCCGCAAGCTCATCTCCATGAAGATCGGCCAGCCCGTGCGCACCGCCGAAGAGGTGCATCAGCTTTTCGAGCTGCACGGCAAAAAAGCCGGCACCCCGACGATGGGCGGCATCCTCATCCTGGGCGCCGTGGTCGTCTCCACCCTGCTTTGGTCCAAGTGGGACAACCTGCTGGTGTGGACGGTTCTGTTCACCACCGTCGGCCTCGGCCTGCTCGGTTTTTACGACGACTATCTCAAGATCAGCAAGAAGAACTCCAAAGGCATCAGCGCCCGCGCCAAGCTCGCTTGGCAGGGCGGCATCGCCCTCATCGCCGGTGTTTTGTTTGCCTATGCCTCGGACGCTGCGCCGGTGCTGCGGGAGTTTCATCTGCCCTTCTTCAAGAACGAAATCGTTCAGGACATGGGCGTGTTCGCCGTGTTCTTGTTCGCGCTCATCATCGTCGGCGCCTCCAACGCCGTCAACCTCACCGACGGCCTCGACGGCCTCGCCACCGGCTGCTCGCTCACCACCACCCTGGCCTATGCCGGCTTCGGTTACGTTTGCAGCAACGCGCGCTACGCCGGTTATCTCGACGTGCCGCACATCCCCACCGCCTCCGAGCTGCCCATCATCGCGATGGCGCTCGCCGGCGCCTGCCTCGGCTTCCTCTGGTTCAACGCCCACCCCGCGCGCATGTTCATGGGCGACACCGGCTCGCTCGCGCTCGGCGGCTGCATCGCCGCGCTCGCCATCGGCTGCAAGCAGGAGATCGTGCTGGTGCTCGTCGGCGGCGTCTTCGTCATGGAGGCCATGAGCGTCATCCTCCAGGTGGCCAGCTTCAAGACGCGCGGCAAACGCATCTTCCGCATGTCCCCCATTCATCATCATTTCGAACTCGGCGGCTGGCATGAAAACCAAGTCATCGTCCGCTTCTGGATTCTCTCCCTCACCTTCGCCCTCATCGGCCTCGCTTCGCTGAAAATCAGATAACCCCATGCCCTCCCCCCACCAGCAACGCATCGCCGTCCTCGGCGCCGGACGCAGCGGCCTCGCCGCCGCCCGGCTCGCGCGTGCTCATGGAGCTGAGGCAATCGTCTATGACACCGGCGACACCGCGGCCCTGCAACCCAAACTCGCCGCCCTCGACGCCGAAAACATCCCCCACGTCACCGGCGAAGCAGCGCGCGCGCTCACCGTCCAGCCCGGCGATTTTGATCTCGCCATCACCAGCCCCGGCATCGACGCCTCCTGGCCGTTGCCGCAAAAATTCATCCGCGCCGGCGTGCCCTTCACCGGGGAAATGGAATACGCCTTCTCATTCAACACCACGCCCCTCGTCGCCATCACCGGCACCAACGGCAAAACCACCTGCACCGAGCTTTGCGCCACCATTTTCAACGCCGCCGGCCTGCGCTCCATTCCCTGCGGCAACCACGGCATGCCGCTTTCCGAAGTCATCACCTCCGGTCAGGCATACGACGTGCTCGCCCTGGAAGTCAGTTCCTTCCAACTCGAAACCATCGCCACGTTCCGCCCACGCGTCGGCGTCTGGTTGAACTTCGACGACGACCACCTCGACCGCTACCCGGATCGCGACGCCTACTTCCGCGCCAAGTCCCGACTCTTCATGAACTCCCAAGCGGACGACCTCGCCGTCGTCCTGCATGGCGAGACCGTGCCCACCGGCCCCGCCCGCCGCGTCACCTTCTCCGCCTTCGGCCTGCCCGCGGACTTCACTTTCTTCGATGGCATCTTTTATCACAAAGGCGTTCCCTTCGGCGACAACAACAACCTCAAGCTCCTGGGCCGTCATAACATGGAAAACATCCTCGCCGCGCTCGCCGCCTGCGCCGAGTTCGGCGTCGAACCCGCCGCCGGGTTGGAGGCGCTGAAAACCTACGGTGTGCCGCCGCATCGTTGCGAACTGGTGCGCGACTTCGAGGGCCGCCGTTATGTCAACGACACCAAGGCCACCAACGTCCACGCCGCCTGCGCCTGCATCCGCGCCTTTGACGAGCCGGTCGTCCTCATCGCCGGCGGCCTTGATAAACACCTCGACTACGCCCCGCTGCGCGCCGCCGTCCCCGGCCGCGTCCGCGCCATGGTCACCATCGGCGCCATCGCCGAGGCTTTGAAAAACCAGTTCGCCGACCTCATCCCCTGCGAGACCGCGCCGGACCTGCCCGCCGCCGTCGCCCGCGCCCGCGCGCTCTCGCAGCCCGGCGACATCGTCGCTCTCTCCCCCACCACCTCATCCTTTGATATGTTCAGCGGCTACCCCGAGCGTGGCGAAGTCTTCCGCCGCGCCGTGCTCGCGCTCAACTAACATCCCTTTTCCCAAACCGAAACAACACCCAAACTCAACCCACACCCCAGACCCATGAGCACCCCAGACAAAAAAAAGAAAAAAGCCCCCGCCCTCCTGGACAACCTCCTCGGAGGAGCGCGCCGCCGCCATCAAGTCGCCATGATCACCGAGGAAGGTGACTGGAACCAGCACGAATCGAACAGCGGCATGGCCCGCATCTTCGTCGTCATGCTGCTCGTCCACGTCGTCCTCATCGGCAGCATCATCGTCTATGACTTCATCGGCACCGAGGAAACCCAGGCCGCGCCCGCGCCGGTGGCCGCCAAGACCACCGCCGCCGCGCCGCAAGAGACTGCTGATCCCGCGCCGGCGCCGGCAGCCGCGCCGCAAGAACCCGCCGCTCTTGCCGTCATCGCCGCCGCCGGCGAGTACGAAGTGCAGTCCGGCGATTCCCTGCCCAGCATCGCCGCCAAGCACGGCGTCTCGGAGCAAGACCTCATCGCCCTCAACCGTCTTGACGAAGGCAAACTCGAAGTCAGTCCGCTGACGGTCCTCAAAATCCCGGCCAACAAAGTCGCCGACCCCGCCCAAGTCAGCATCGTCAAAGACTTCCCGCCGCTGCCTTCCGCCGATGCCGCGGCGCCCGTCAAAGCGGTCATCCCCATCGAGCAGGAACCGCCCGCCGCGTCGGAATTCACCGCCGTGACCGCCGCCACTGCCGGCCAGCCCGCCATGGACACCGCCCCGCCCGCGCCGGCTCCGCTCGTGCCCGTGGCCGAAGCTCCGCCCGCGCCGAAGCCGGAACCCGCCAAGACCGCCCCGCCCAAGCCCGTGCCCACGCCCAGCCAGACCGCGCAGACCAAACCCGCGCCCAAGCCTGAAGCCAAACCCGCCGCCACCACCGGCGCGCGCAGCCACGTCATGACCAAGGGAGACACCCTTTACTCCCTCTCCCGCAAATACGGCGTCAGCATCAACTCCATCCAGAAAGCCAACAACATCACCAACCCCAACGCCATTCGCGCGGGCGCCAAACTCGTCATCCCCGCCAAGTAACCGCCGCCGCCACTCCGCTCGTTTCCCTTCATCCTAAAAACCGAGTTGAGAGATGAGGGTTGAGAGGCTGGAAATGAGCGACTTGTGTCGCCAGGCGGACTCCCCCTTCGGGTGAATGGAGCTTTCGGCGTAAGCCGCTGATTTTGAACTATCAACACTCAACTCTCGACTCTCAACTTCCTTTTTCCCTCCAATGGCCTCCCGTTCCGGTCTTCTTCTCGTTGTTTGCGCTGTCCTGCTGGTGAGTCTGGGGATCACCATGCTGGCCAGCACGAACTTCTACCTGGAGCCCGGAAAGGGTGGCGGGGAAACGTATAAAAACGTCTGGAGCCAAGTGCGCTGGCTCGGCTTCGGAGCGCTGCTGTTTGGGATTGCCACCGCCATCGACTACCGGCGCCTCCTGCCGTGGCGCTGGTGGCTGCTCGGCCTCACACTCGCCGCCATGCTGGCCTGCCTGCTTGACGCCACCGGGCGCGAGGTCAACGGCGCCCGCCGCTGGCTCGCCCTGCCCGGTGGCATCGGCGGCCAGCCCTCCGAGTTCGCCAAGATCGCCCTCGTCACCGCCCTCGCCGCTTGGTATGCGCGGCATCAGGATGCCGAGCGCCAGTTTTTGCGCGGCCTCGTGCTGCCGCTGCTCATCCTCGCCGCCGTGCTCACCGCCTTCTGGCTCCAGCGCGACCTCGGCAATGCCGTGCTCACCGGCTGTGTCGCGCTCGCCGTCATGTTCACCGCCGGCGCGCGTGTCGTCTATCTCACCGGCATCGGACTGGCAGGCGCCGCGCTCACCGCCCTTGCCATCCTCGCCATTCCGAACCGCGTCGCCCGCATCCAAGCCTACCTCGACCCCGCCAACAACGAGATGGACCTCCAGCAATGGGTTTCCCAGCTCGCTTTCGGCTCCGGTGGCCTCGCCGGGCGCGGCCTCGGCGAGGGCCGCATGAAGCTCTCCTACCTGCCCGAAGCCCACACCGATTTCATCTTTCCCATGATCGGCGAGGAGATCGGCCTCGCCGGCACCCTCGCCACCGTGCTCGTTTTTGTCATGTTCATCATCGCCGGCATGTGTGCCTCCGCCTACGCGCCGGATCGCTTCGGCAAGCTGCTCGGCATGGGCCTCACCACCCTGCTCGCCGCCGAATGCCTCATGAACATGGGCGTCACCACCGCCCTGCTGCCGAACAAAGGTCTCCCGCTGCCTTTTGTCAGCTATGGCGGCTCCGCCCTGCTTGCCGCCTTCGTCGTTTTGGGTATCCTGCTCAACATCCACCGCCAGGGCGTTTATTTGACCCGTGATCAACTCCCCGTGATCCGCAAAAAATCGCGCTGGACCCCGCAAATGTAAGCCCTCAAGGATTCCCCCCAGCGTGCCCGCCCAACCCGCCACCCATCGCAAACCTGGCCGCTCCGGCAAAGGTGGAAAGCTCGACGCATCGGCGCAGATGCAACTCCCGTTGGACCCGCCGCCCCCCACTGACGATTCACCACTGAAGCACGAACCCGTACCCAATCCGAAATCCGAAATCCGAAATCCGAAATCGCCCGTCCTCATCGCCTGCGGCGGCACCGGCGGCCATCTTTACCCCGGCATCGCCGTCGCCGAAATCCTGCAACGCCAGGGCCGCAAAGTCATCCTCCTCATCAGCGAGAAAAAAATCGACGCCCTCGCCGCCTCCGGCCACCCGGGCCTGCATTTTGAAAAACTGCCCTTCCTCGCCATGCCGAAGCCCTGGTCGCCGAAGATGATCGGCTTCCTGCGCGGCCTCTGGTCCGGCGCCCGTGCCTGCCGCCGCCTCATCCGCCAGCACCGCGTCGGCGTCGTCCTCGGCATGGGTGGCTTCACCTCCTTCGTCCCGCTTTACGCCGGGAAAAAGGAAGGCTGCCATACCCTCATCCACGAATCCAACGCCGTGCCCGGCAAGGCCAACCGCCTCAACGCCCGCTACAGCTCCACCGTCCTGCTCGGCCTCGACGCCTGCCGCGCCCATTTCCCGAAACACCCCGACGTGCGCACCGTCGGCACCCCCGTCCGCGCCGCCATGACCGCGCCCCCGGACGAAGACCCCCACGCCTTTTTCAAGCTCGATCCCAACTTGAAGACCCTGCTCGTCGTCGGCGGCAGCCAGGGCGCGCGCGGCATCAACCGCATCGTCGGCATGACCCTGCCCGCCTTCGAGCAAATGGGCATCCAAGTGCTCCACATCACCGGCCCCGGCGATTACGAGGAAGCGCGCGACATCTACGCCAAATACCCCCTGCTGCCGCAGCACGTCGCCGCCTTTTGCCACCGCATGGACCTCGCCTACCGCGCCGCCGGACTCGCCATCGCCCGCGCCGGCGCCTCCACCCTGGCCGAGCTGTCCTACTTCGGCGTTCCCTCCCTGCTCGTCCCCTACCCTCACGCCGCCGACGACCATCAAACGAAAAACGCCGAAATCTTCGCCCAAGCCGGCGCCGCCCGCCTCCTGCCCGAGTCCGGCCTCAACGATCAAACCCTCGCCCGCGCCGTGGAAACCCTCCTCCTCGACGACAGCGCCGCCGGCGCCATGCGCCGCGCCGCCCAGTCTCTAGCCAACCCCAACGCCGCCGCCGAGATCGCCGCGCTCCTATAACACCGGAGGGCGGGATTGTATTCCCGCCCATTTTTCGCGGGCGGAGGCGGCGCGGAGCCAAAAGGGGAAATGAGCAAGGTGTCCATCCCCCACCTGGGTTCAGGCAGAATGCCTGAACCTAAAAAC
Organism: uncultured Verrucomicrobiaceae bacterium; assembly: GCA_964573315.1. Classification (GTDB taxonomy): domain Bacteria; phylum Verrucomicrobiota; class Verrucomicrobiia; order Verrucomicrobiales; family Verrucomicrobiaceae; genus JAGRPD01. The sequence continues at coordinate 14,934 of CAZNKC010000048.1, forward strand.
AGAGTTGAGAGTTGAGAGTTGAGAGGCTGGAAATGAGCGGCTTGCGCCGCCAAGGGGCCTCACCCTCCGGGTGAATGGAGTTTTCGGCGCAAGCCGCTGATTTTGAACTCTCAACAATCAACCTAAAAACAGGGTTGATAGTTGAGTGTTGAGAGTTGATAGACTGAAAATGAGCGACTTGTGCCGCCAGGAGGTCTCACCCTTCGGGTGAATGGAGCTTTCGGCGCAAGCCGCTGATTTTGAACTATCAGCACTCAACTCTCGACTCTCAACTTCCTTTTTCGGCTGAACCACACCATGCAGGCTGAAAGCCTGCACTACTCATCTCAGGCAGAATGCCTGAGCTACAACCCCACCCCGCGATACCCCTGGCTGCGCGCGCACAACCGGTACAAATGCGCCGCCACCTCATGCGCGGCCAGCGCGCCGGAGCGCGGCAGTTGATCGAAGTCCCCGATCAACACCGGCCAATCCGCCGGATCCTCCGGCACGCGGCCGTGGGAGCCTTTCACCAGCGCGGCATCCAGCGGGATCACATCCATCAACATGCGAAGCCCGAGCGCCTTGCGCGCCAGCTTCCCCGCCACCTTCAGCTTGGGAAAACGCAGCTTCGGATCGATGAACAACTCCGCCGGATCGTAGCCGCACTTGCGATGGATATCGACACAGCGCGCGTAGTCCGGCGCGCGGCGGTCGTCCAGCCAGAAATAATAAGTGAACCAGCTCCGCTCATCCGCCATCGCGATCAACTCCCCGGCGCGCTCGTGGTCGAGCCCGGCGTAGTACTTCTCGGTCTTGCCCAGCACCTTCTCCACGCCCGGCGTCTGCTCCAGCACCGCGCGCACCTCGGCAAGCAAAGCCGGATCCTGCACATGGACATGGGCGATCTGGTGGTCGGCGATGGCAAAAACCTTCGAGCCGCCGAGGTCGATCTGATCCCGCCCCAACTCGTCCTTGATCGAAAGCCAGCCTTTCTCACGAAACACCCGGTTCAGATGCACGGGCTGCTCCACGTTCGTGATGCCGTACTCGGAGAGCAGCACCACCTGAATGTTGCGATGCTCGTAAAAGCGGATGAGATCGCCCACGACCGCATCGATCTGGTTGAGGTCGGGGCGGATGCGGTCCCAGTCGATTCCCGCGCGTTGCAGGTTGTAATCGAGATGCGGCAGATAGACCAGCGAGAGGCTGGGCCAGTGTTTTTCCTCCACCCACTTCGCCGCCTCCGCGATCCAGAGGCTCGATTTGATGTTGGAGCCCGGCCCCCAGAAATTGAGGAACGGAAACGGCCCCAAATCCTTCTTGATCTTCTCCCGCATCCCCATCGGTTGCGTGTGGACGTCGAACACCTTGCGTCCGTCCGCCGGATAGAGCGGGCGCGGCGTCACCGCGTAGTCGGCGCTGGAGTACATGTTGAACCACCAGAACAGCTTCGCGCAGGTGAAGCCGGGGTCTTCCCGCCGCAGCATCTCCCACAGCTTCTCCCCGCGCACGAGCTGGTTCGGCTGCTTCCAGAAGCGGTGCTCCGCGTACTCGCGGTCATACCAGCCGTTGGCCACGACGCCGTGATCGCGCGGCAGCTTGCCGGTGAGGTAGGTGGCCTGGGCGGAGCAGGTCACCGCCGGCAGCACCGGCTCGATGCGCGCGAACTTTTGCCGCTCCAAAAAATCCCGGATATGCGGCGTGGCGCCGCCGATCAAGCGGGAGGTCAACCCCACCACATTGAGCACCGCGGTCCGTTCCATGTCACCAATACCGAAGCGTACGCCTCAGCCCGCCATGAGCACCCCCGCCGCCGCATACGCCGCCTTGCAGGCCGCGTGCCCCCATTGATCCATGCCGAAGCTGGTCCTGCCCTCGCACTTCGCCTGATCCAGCAGCCAATGCAGCACCAGCTCGATCGCCGCCAGGACGGAAGAGCCGGTGATGATCCAGACCGCGCCCGCGTGGACCAAGCAATGCGCCCCCATGCAGTAAATCCAGATCTCCGGCGGACGGGACGGATCCTTGAGCCGCGTCAGGTAGCGCCGGTTTTTCCCGATCGCCAGATACTCCCCCTGCAACGGGAAATCCGCCACCGCATGGCCGATCATGAGCGCGAAGAACATCTGCGCGGCGCACAGCCAAGTCGGGCAGGGAAATTCCAGCATGGTTCACAGGATAAATCGCACCCTCCCATCCGCTTCCCGCGGACGCAAGCGGAAACAGAGGCAGGGGAATGAGTGAACAGGGCTTACGCATGGAGCGCACGCGTCTCGCGTGCACTTTTCGGCGTCCTCGCCGAAAAGATTGAGCGCAGCGAACACGCTGGGTTGGCTCAGCTCGCCAATCAAAGCTGGGACGCCCTGGACGGGAGAGCGAAGGATGATTCCAGGCGGGCGACACGGGTGACCGTGTGCGGCTGCCGCCGCAATGCGTTCGGCGGGACGCCGAACGCAGCACGCGGGACCATGCCAAAGGCAGGCAGGCTGCGTGCGCTCCAGTTCGCACGCGCTCCGAGCGTGTCAACTCCGCGCCAGCAACGTGCGATTCAACGTTGAATATAGAATAACGCACGTTTCTCCGCAGCCACTAACGCCGGAATTCATAATCCCCATCAATACTTGCCTTCTCCATGCGTAAGCCCTGATGAGTGAAGGAGGGAATGAGAGAGGGGGAGACAAGGAGCGACCGCCCCCTCCACGCCACACCACCCATGCCTTGGGAGAGCGGGCAGAATGCCCGCCCCACACGTCTCAGGCAGAATGCCTGAGCCACTCACCGCCGGCGACGCAGCACCATCCCCAGCAGACCACCGAGCAGCAGCAAGGCACGGGATGGTTCGGGGACCATGTTGTATTGCAACCAAATCCCTCCTTCTCCGTCATCCCACAGTTCAAAGTTGATGAAAAAATTCTCGCTGTTCGAGGTGAGCGTGACATTGCTGAGATCACCGGTGAAGAAGCCATATTCGAAGAGCTGCCACCTCCATACAGTCGAATTCGTTTCCCAAAGAGCGGCTCCCCAATCCACGCTGTCACCGAAATTGAGATTAAACGTGGTGCCGCTGTCAAAACCGAGGGTGCCGACATCAACGGTATCGTAATCCAGCCCACGAGTGCCCGTGCCCAGCAATGTTGTTGGATCTGACAGATCCCAATATACAATGGAATCGGTACCGTAAGTCAAGCTTTGGTCGAAAGTTTGGGTTCCAATGCCACTGATGCCGGGGCTGTCCCCGACACGATGGCTGCCCAAAATGGTGCTGTCGCCACTGATGATGCCAGTGCCGCTCAGGACACCGCCCGCATTCACCGTGACACCGCCCACATCAATGGAACCGGCGCTGCCAATGTGCAGTGTGCCAGCATTTTCAACAGTAACGCCGCTGGTCTGATTGCTGCCATTGAGGATCAAGGTGGCCCTGTCGCCGGGGTTGGCAACGGTGACGGTGGTCGCACCGGTGTAGGTATTGTCTCCGTTGAGAGTAAGCCGGCCTGGGCCCTGAAAAGTCAAATCCCCATCACCGGTGATACCTTCGGTGAGAGTGAGACCGAGACGCTCGCTGAGAACAAGGCCGGAGAGATCAAAAGTAGAAGCACCGGCGGTGAAGGTATGCAGCGTGTAGTCCGTAGCGGATCCGGTCCCAGCCGTAACCACGCCACCCGTCCCAGCCTCCGGACCTTCGTAGCGAACGATGACGATGCCAGAACCGCCGGCTCCGCCAGAAGTAGAACCATCAGAAGAGATGGTCGCTCCACCGCCGCCACCGCCACCGCCAGTGTTGACTGTGCCAACAAAACCACCACCTCGCCATCCGCCATTTCCGCCACCTCCAATGCCTCCAGCACTGCTGGAACCACCCCCACTTCTTGCGCCACCGCCGCCGCCGCCGGCATAGTACTTCAGTTCTCCGGTGATATCGCTATCCAAACCTGCACCCCCGGCCCCACCTACCCCGGAAGTTCCATTCGTCCCATTTCCACCTGCACCTCCTCCGCCACCTCCAGCATAATTCAGAGTACCCATATTAGGCTTAAAGCCATTACCTCCATTTCCGCCTGACAAACCATTGGCGCCGTTACCAGCAAGGCTACTATCTCGAGCATCAACACCACCTCCACCACCAGCCCCCCCCTGCACTCCAGTGACAAAGAGGGGGCCGGTTGGACCAGCTCCAGCAGCCCCCCCTCCCCCTCCGCCTTCAGCGATGATAGCGCCCAAAGAACTGCTTCCACCGTTCCCTCCCTTTGCTCCACTACCACCAGCCGTCCCGCCGACACCGACAGTCACTCCATAAGACTGGTCCATCAACTGGATCGTGTCAGTCAACAGACTACCCGCACCACCACCACCGCCGACGCCAGAGCTGCCTGTCCCGCCACCACCTCCACCGCCCCCCACGACGAGGTAATCCACAAAAAAGCCCAGATTGATGGTCAGCCCGCTGTCACCAACGACCAAGTTTTGATTCGAGACATTGCTGCCGCTGGTGCCATCAAGAGTGGTGGGGGAAGTGGTCTGGCCGGACAGCGAGGAGACAGCCAGAAACAAGGCTGTGCAGGCGAGAACGGCCAAGCCAAGGGAGCGGGAGAACGGGGTTGTCATAAGGCTGAATTTTGGACGAGATTTCGAAAAACTGAGGGTACGGCAACGGACGGACGAGTGCCTGCGGGGATTTACCCTAAAACGGCGTAGCCTTCGGTTGTCTTGGAAAAAAGTCAAGAAAAAGTGAGGAGGGTGTCAAAGAAAGGTCAGGGAGAGGGGGCAAAGGGCTGAGTTGTATCCAGGATGTCAGAGAAAAGAGCAGGATTCGTGCCTGCCGGGTGTGGTTCATGCCTGGGCAGACCCATTGAACCCACCACATTCAGTCCATTCGTGGATGGGGGTGATGGCAAAAAGATGGGTGGCAAAAAATAATTTCCATCTTCGTTGCCATCCCTTCTCATGCCCATGTGAATTTTTTGCGCCTTTGCGTGCCCATTCCTCAGAGCATGCCTCTTGCCCACTGCTCCCCCGGCTCCGCGCCGCCTCCGCCCGCGGAAAAATGGGCGGGAACAGAGTCCCGCCCTCCGGGGGGCAGGCGGTTGCAAACCGCCGCTCCTTGGGGGTGGAGCCCCACCGCTCTTGACCCCTCCTGCCTCCTTCCCCTCACTCCCCGGACAAAACCTCAAACGCCAGTCCGGCGAACGCTTTGACGAAAACCGTGAGCGGCATCTCGAAGATGCCGTTTTTCATCGGGCAAGCTTTTTCATTTGCCGTCCGGGATGACGCGCAGCACATGGCTGGCTTGGGTGTGGTACCAAGTGGTTGGCCGGAACGGGCGCAAATAAACTCCGTCAGGGATTTCCACGCCGTTGTGGTCGCGGCTGCCGGTGCCGGTGCTGTCGAGGACGAGCGGGCAGTCGTCCGGAGCGCGCCCGATCTTGCCGACCCAGAGCACGACGTGGGACAGGTTGCCGCTGGTGTTCTTCACGAAGAGCAAGTCGCCCGTGAGCAGTTCCTTCTCGAAGTCGTCATACGTCGCGGGCAGTTCCAGGCGTTTGACCGGAATGCTGCGCCGGGGGCCGGGGCCGGGCATTTCGGCCAGCTCCGCCTGCTGACGCACGTCGCCGGTCGGTTTGATGCCGAGCGCCCAGTTGTAGATGAAGGCGGTGTAGTTGCTGCAATCCAGCCCCTTGCCCACCGGCGTTTTTTGGTCGGGATTGCGCGGCCAATCCGCCGGCGGCTCCCAATCCGGCACATGATGATGCTGGTAGCTGTAACCGGTGAAGCGCAGCCCCGCCGCGATGATACGCTGGCGCGTCCATTCCACGCTCTTGCCCGCAAGGCCGCGCGGCGCGTCGAAATGCTTCGCCGCCGGGCCGCGAAACCCCCAGCGCGCCTGGCTGCCTTTGTCATACCAGTTTTTGAAAGGAACCGCCGCTTGGTCTTTCCAATCGGCGCGCGGTCCAGACAGCAGATCGCCGATCAAATCCTCCTCGCTGAAACTGAACTCCACCGTGTAGGGCGACTGGTAAGCCGCCCGCGCCGCGGCAGCCGCGGCCGCATCCTGCGCCGGCGCGGACAACGCGGGCAGGCCGAGCAAAGACAAGCAAATCCAGTTTTTCATCATTCTCCTGGCACCGGTTGAGCGGGTTTTTCTTCCTCCAGCTTGCCCGCGGCCCACAGGATGCCGCGCGGGATCAGGTGCTCCAGGCCCGGCGTGTTTTCCGGGTGCGGGCTGGAGATGAACACGCGCCCTTTGCCATAGGCGCCAACCGCCTGCGCCGGGGAATGCACCATGACGCCAACCGGGGTGCCGTTGTTCGCCACCTCGGTGCGGAACAGTGCCAGCGGACGATAAGCGGGGATGTCGGCGCGGTCGCCCGGCTTGATGATCGGGCCGTTGTTGTAGCGCACCTTGAAGACGCCGTCCACCCGGCCCAGGATCGGCTGGCCGTCCACCGTCACTTCCGTCTCCACGAAGGCGCGCCCGCGCATCCATTTGCTGGACACCGTGGAGGCGTTCAGCACGCCGAGACCCCACGAGAAATTCGAGCACGCCAGATAAGCCCCGGCGCAGATGCCCACGTAACCGCCGCCATCCCGCACGAAATCCCGCACGCGCTCCCTGCCCTCCTCGCCCAAGCTCTTGGCCTGCGCGCTGCCGCTGCCGCCGGAGAAAACGATCACGTCGTAACCCTTCAGTCCTTTTTCGATGATCTCCTCCGGCTTGAGCAGCGTGGCGGTCGCGCCCGGCAGGCTGCCCGCCACCCGCTCCCGCACGTTGTCGATGCCGCCCATCGGCGCGCCGTTGCCGTTGAAAATCGCCACCCTCACCGGCGCCGGATTCACCAGCGGCGCGATGACTGTTTGATGGCCGTTGATATCCGGCGGGATGACAAAGGTGGTGGATTTTTTCTCGGGCGTTGCGGTTTCGACGGGCGGAACCGCCACAGCCTCGGCGCGCGCGCGCGGCGCGTCACCCAGCCACGACAAGGCGGCGAGCATCCAGGGGAGGAATCGGGAGATTTTCATGTGCGAAGAAGAAACGTATGATCCTTAGCTGATTCATCTCCCCAAAATGAGGGATGGGCGCAAGCAACGCGGCAGCGATTTGGAGTGCGCCGGTTGCCGGCGCTTTGGATTGGGGGTGCGGGGAGAATGCGCGGGCGTGCTTTCCGTTGGCAACGCCGCTTGGCCGCTCGCATCCAAAGCGGTGCAAAGCCCCGCACTCCAAGACGCTGCCGCGCCATCGCGCGGCTCCAGACCGGTTCGCACCGGCACCCGGCGAGCCAGCGGCTCGCTCCACTCCCACGCCCTGCCCTCTGCGCCCTGCGCCCTGCCTCAAAAAAGGGATGCAACCCCGCCACCCCTGCCGCTATGATGCCGTGCTAATGAAATTCCTGCCCGCTATCGCCGCCGCGGCCGCAGCCGCCGCGCTTGCCGACAGCCCGCCCACGCCGTGGGCGGAGCGGCTGGCGTTTTGGTCTTGGGGCGAGTTCCGCCGGCTTGACGAGCGGCTCGGCGAGATCGACGCCAGCCTCGCCGGTCTGGCCTCGCCCGCGCTGGTGAACAGCAGCCTCCGCATCGGTCTCAAGACCGGCTACACCACCGAAGAGGACGTGCGCTGGATGGAGGTGGAGCTGCCCGCCGCCGCGCTCGCGGACACCATCGCGCTCGTCCCCCCGGTGGCAAAGGGCGCCAAGGGGTTCATTGCCGGCTACGGCTTCCCCCTGCGCTTCAAGGTCGAAATCTTCGACGAAAACGGCCGGCCCCACATCGTGCTCGACCACACCCGCGTGGATTTCTCCAATCCCGGCGGTTATCCCGTCGTCATCCGTTTCGAGCCGCGGCCGGTCAAACGCGTGCTGCTGACCGCCATCGAACCCTGGACCGCCGACGGGCCGGAGATCCTGGCCTTGGCGGAGATGCTCATTCTCTCCGGGAATCGCAACCTCGCCATTGACGGCAAGGCCAGCAGCTCCAGCAGCCGCAACGCCCCTCGCGCTTGGCTCCGTGTCAACCTCATCGACATGAACACTCCGCTCGGCCTCCCTGTCGCTCCAGGGCCCGGCGGCCCGCCCGGTTTTCACAGCGCCGTGGCCGGCGCCGCGGAGCAGGTCAAATGGCTGACCCTCGAGCTGCCGGAGACCGTGCCGCTCGATGAAATCCGCCTCATCCCCGTGCGCCGGCCCGAAGTCCCGCTCTGGTTCTGCTACGGCTTCCCCCTCGTTTACAAAGTCGAATGCGCCACCCGCCCGGATTTCAGCGACGCCGTCACCCTGCACGAAGTCACGGACCGCCTCACGCCGGCGCCGGGCATGAACCCCGTTTGCATTCCGGTGCGGCAGATGCCCGTACGTTTCGTGCGCCTCACCGCCAGCCATCTGTGGTATCGCCGCAGCGACTACGTGTTCGCTTTGGCCGAATTCCAAGCCTATCATCAGGGGAAAAACATCGCGCCGCAGGGCCGCTTCAGCGCCAGCGACGAACTGCCCGTTTCCGAGGTGTCGGCGGAAGGCTGGAGTCTGACCGCGTTGAGCGACGGCCTCACCGAGGCCGGCCGCCTGCTGGAACTGCCGGAGTGGCTGGAGCAGCTCGAGCAGCACCGGGTGCTCAGCAGCGAGCGCCAAATCCTCGCCACCCGCCGCGCCGCCTTGGCGCGGAAAACCGAGACGCGCCTGATCCAGGGCAGCGTCGCCACCGCCGCCGGCGTCAGCCTGTTGTCCCTGGGCCTCGTCTGGCGGCAACGGCGGCAGCGGCGGCGGGATGCCGAGCGGCTGCGCCAGCGCCTCGCCCGCGACCTGCACGACGAGATCGGCTCCAATCTCGGCAGCATCACTCTCATCTGCTCCCTGGCCTCGCAACCCGAAGCCACCCTCGACTCCCTGCGCGCCGACCTCGCCGAGATCGAACGCGTGGCCGAGGAAAGCGCCGACTCCATGCGCGACATGGTGCGCATCATCCAGCCGCAGACAGATTCCCCATCGGGGAACTGGATCGCCGTGCTCGAAGGGCTGGCCGAGCGGATGCTGCGCGGCCATGAACTCGACCTCGCTCTGCCCGCCGGTCCGCCCGCGCTGGAGCCGGATGTCGAGACCCTGCGGGAAATCTATCTGTTTTGCAAAGAAGTGCTGCATAACATCGCCCGGCACGCCCGCGCCGGCCGCGTCACCTTTCACCTCGTCCCCTCGCCCGCCGGCCTCAGCCTCGCCATCACCGACGACGGCATCGGGTTCGATCTCCATGCAGCCGCTGCCGGACACGGCCTCGGCAATCTGAAAGCCCGCGCCGCCGCCATGCGGGCCGGCTTCGACCTGCTCTCCCGGCCCGGCGCGGGCACCACCGTCCGCCTGGACGTCCCCTCCACCCCTAGCTGGCGCCGCATCAACCTAACCTAACATGACCCCCGCCGAACCTGCCATCCGCGTCTGGATCGTGGAAGACCACGACACCTTCCGCCGTTCCCTGGAGCGCCTCTGCACCCCCGAGCGCGGCTTGGCCCCCGTGCGGACTTTTGCCAATGGCGAGGCCATGCTCGCCGCCCTGCGCGCCGCCGCGCCCGCGGAGCAGCCCAACGTCATGCTGCTGGACGTCGGGCTGCCGGGCCGCGACGGGCTGGACTTCATCCCCGACATCCACCAAGCGGCGCCCGATTGCCGCGTCGTCATCCTCACCGTGTTCGAGGACGAAGCCAAGATCAGCCAGGCCATCAGCGCCGGCGCCTGCGGTTATCTTTTGAAAACGTCACGGGCGGATGCCGTCGTCAAAGCCATCTTGGAGGCTCACGAGGGCGGCTCGCCGATGTCGCCCAAGGTCGCCGCCAGCGTGGTGAAGCTGCTGGCCCGGCTCATCCAGCCCGCTGCCGTACCCGTGGCTTTGTCTCCGCGTGAGCAGGAGTTGCTTGTCCTGCTGGTGGAAGGCCTCACCGCCAAGGAGATCGCCGACCGTCTCGGCGTCAGCATCCACACCACCGGCACCCACACCAAGAATCTCTTCGCCAAACTCGGCGTCCACAGCCGCGCCGCCGCCGTCGCGCGGGCGTTGAAGGATCGGTTGCTGTGATCGGAGCTCGGGCGCCCTCGCCCGTTGCGGAGGGCGGGACTCTGTTCCCGCCCACCTCCGCCCATTTTTCCGTGGGCGGAGGTGGGCGG
>CAZNKC010000048.1:25061-27354 GCA_964573315.1 uncultured Verrucomicrobiaceae bacterium
GATCGGAGCACGGGCGCCCATTTGCCGGAGGGCGGGATTGTATTCCCGCCCATTTTTCCGTGGGCGGAGATGGCGCGGAGCCGGGAGGGAAGCGACAAGCTCCGCACCGCCTCCGCCCGCAAAGAAGTGGGCGGGAATACAATCCCGCCCTCCTCACCGCCCCGCCAGCGCGTCATTCGCCGCCATCCGTCCCAGAGCTAATGCGCCGAGAAGGCCCGCTTTGGCGCCGAGGGCGGGGCGTACGATGTAGTCCGCCACGCGCGGCCCGGTTTCCGGCGCGCGCAGGTAACCGTTGAGCAGGTGAGTGAACTGGCCGTGAACCAGCGGCAGCACCTGCTCTTGATCCATCACGCCGCCGCCGAGGATGATGCGCCGGGGGGAAAGCGTGAGCGTCAGGTTCACACAGAGATGCGCCAGCACCTCCGCCACCTCCTCCCAGGCCGGCGAGTCCGGCGGCAGTTTCTCGGCCAGCACGCCCCAGCGTTTGGCGATGGCCGGTCCCGACACGTAACCCTCCACGCAATGCGCGTGAAAGGGGCACTGGCCGCGCCGCGCCACCGCCTTGGAACGGCGCGGCGGCGGCACATGGACGTGGCCGATCTCCGGGTGCAGCAGGCCGTGCAGCAGCTTGCCATGCGCCAGCACCCCGCCGCCGACTCCGGTGCCGATGGTGACATAGACCAGCGGATCCTTGCCCTGCCCCGCGCCCCACAAATACTCGCCCAGCACCGCGCCGTTCACATCCGTGTCAAAGGCCACCGGCACCTTGAACCGGTTTTTCAAAAAACCGACGATGTCCGTGTTCTGCCAGCCGGGCTTCGGCGTGCTGGTGATGTGGCCGTAGGTGGGGCTGTCCTCGCGCAAATCCACCGGCCCGAAACAGCCTGCCCCGATCGCCGCGAACACGCCGTGCCTGGCCTTGGCCCCGGAGAAAAACCGCGCCACCGCTTCCAGCGTCTCCTTCGGACTGGTGGTGGGGATGCGCGCCGTCTCCAGCAGTTCCTCCGGGCCGCGTCCCACCGCGCAGTTGAACTTCGTTCCTCCCGCTTCAATCGCGGCGATCAAAGGTGCTTCCGCATTCATAGTCCGCTCGTTTCTTTTTGCCAAAGGTTCAGCCCGCGCCCGCTCCCAGCGCCTCGTAAATCTGCCGTGTCGCCTGGGATTTGTTCAACGTGTAAAAATGGATGCCGTCCACGCCCTCGCGCAGCAACTCGCGGCATTGCTCCGTGGCGTAGCGCACGCCCGCCTCCCGCACCGCCGCCTCGTCGTCGCCGCACGGCGCCAGCGCGCGCAGCAGCCGCGCCGGATAACGCGCGCCCGCCGCCAGCTCCGCCATGCGGATCATGCCGCCGCGGGACGTGACCGGCATGATGCCGGCGATGATCGGCGCCTCGATGCCCGCGAGCCGGCAGCGGTCGCGGAAGTCCAGAAAGTCATGATTGTCGAAGAACAACTGCGTGCAGATGTAGTCCGCTCCGGCGTCCACTTTCGCCTTCAAATAATCCATCTCCAGCATCCGGTTCGGCGTGGCCGGATGCCCCTCCGGGAAACCCGCCACCCCGATGCCGAATCCGCGCCGGTCAGGGTGCGCGCCGCTGTCGTTGAAGCGCCGGATGAAACGCACCAAGTCCGCCGCGTGCCGGAAGGAGTCGCGGCTGCGATCATGATCCGAGCGGTCGCGCGGCGGGTCGCCGCCGAGCGCCAGGATGTTGCCCACGCCCGCGCGCGCGTAACGCTCCAAGATGCCGGCGATATCCGCCTCGCTGTGGCACACGCAGGTCAGATGCGGCACCGGTTCCAGCGTCGTCGTCTCCTTGATGCGCACCACCAGATCGTGCGTCAGCTCGCGCGTCGAACCGCCCGCGCCGTAGGTCACACTGACGAAATGCGGCGCGCAGGACGCCAAGTCATGGATCGTCTCCAACAACACCGCCGCTCCCTCCGCGGTTTTGGCAGGGAAAAACTCAAAGGAAAATGTGGGCCGGGCATGGGCGAAAATATCCTGAATATGCATGAAACAACGCACCAAACGACGGATTCAACATGGGCGCAACCGAAATGCTGAACCCGCCTCGGAGGGGCAGGGCTTCGCGCATGGAGCGCACGCAGCCTGCCTGCCTTTGGCATGGTCCCGCGTGCTCTTTTCGGCGTCCTCGCCGAAAAGATTGAGCGCAGCGAACACGCTGGGTTGGCGCAGCCCGCCAACGCAAAGCTGGGACGCCCTAAACGGGAGAGCGAAGAATGATTTCACGCGGACCACACCGGTGACCGTGTGCGGCTGCCGCCGCAATGC
>CAZNKC010000049.1:0-27318 GCA_964573315.1 uncultured Verrucomicrobiaceae bacterium
TCTGGCAATGCTATTCTTTTCTCTGTCAAGAAATTGCACCCTGACCCCGTTTTCTCCTGGCTAGACATCTGGCAATGCTATTCTTTTCTCTGTCAAGAAATTGCACCCTGACCCCGTTTCCTTCTTGACTCTCATTTTTTTTCTGTTTGTCTCGTTTCCTCCTTGTCTGTGTTTATCTTGGCGCAATGACCCCGTTTCCTTATTCAAGCCAACGAACAAGGGTCGCCCGAACAGAAGGTTCATTCGTCAACTGATTGAGTGCATTCCAAACATCGTTGGCTGAAGCATCACCTTGGCGGAGTGCACGATGATAATACTTCGACATGTCTATGCCCAGCTTCTCCCTCACCGCCTCTATCGGATTCGTTGGACGCGGATCCACAACGCCACCCGCTACAACATAATCAACGACCAAAGGTATGGCTACGGTACGGCTATATTCTGCATTCACAGCTTCAAAGAGAAGGCGAACCACATTCGAGTTCTCGATCAAGGAACGAAAAGAGAATGGCGTCGTAGCGGGCGCTTCCGCCCCTTGGGCCAGACGAAAGAGGACACCAAAAGGACTCTGCTCGTCAGTATCGGTGATCGTTTCGATTCGCTCCATCTTATCGTGCAGCCAAGCGTCTTCGTCACCTCTGGCTCGCAGCCATTCTTTGGTCTTGACGTGCTTTTTACTGTCTGTGACGAATATTCCCGCAAATTGCACTGCGTCAGAGGGCTTTGTTTTGACCTGGGCTAGGGCCAAATGAATTGCCACTCTCTCGTAGGCCAGTGCCAACACATCATTGTTGTGGCCACCCTTCGTCTTGCAGTTGTCGGCTATTGAGAGAAGCTGGCTCGCCAGAGCTGCTTTCCCGCCCTCATGTCCTGCAAAGTTTGCTGCGGTGATTGAGTGTAACTTGGCTAATACGAGCAGCGCCAGCGCTCTGTCGTCCTTGTGTAAGAGGCGCACATCAGCGACCTGACGTTCGATCCATGATGGGGAGCGCAGAACGGGCCAATCTTGTTGATGGTCTTTGATGAATGTCAGGCATTCGGCATCCGATTTTTTCTCGATCTCTCGGATCCAATTCGTTGCCGTAGTCAGATCGAATGCATCAGCTGCACGAACAACGAAAAGCATGATGGCAAGATAAGAAATAAGTTTCATGTGAGTAAGTATTAGAGGCTGAAGAAGTTGAAGGTGAGAGGAACAGCCGTCTCTGTGTAGTAGTGGAGACGGTGCAGGAAGACGCTTCCGCCAGGCCCAAGAGTATCGAATCCAGCTTGCACTTCCGCCGCTCGTGATGGCGCGACATGCCCAATGAACGGGACGTTCACGCCCTTGTCATCGTAATCGAAGTCATAGATGTCATCGACTGCGCCAATGAACCAGACGTCAGTTACTCTCTGCTGTATCCAGTCCACCCTGACCCTGACGGTTCCATTGATCTTCACTTTTCCCAATGCGAGCCACATGTCCACATCGTGAATATTGGGTGCTGGCTCAAATGGATTGAGTATCCCAATGATGGCTTTACAATCGTGGTCGACGGATCCAGTTAATTCCTCCCAAGTCCAGCTAAAGGTGGCGGTGTCAGCGTCGGGATTATCGGCAAAGTATTGCCCGATTTCCTGGTGTCGATGATTCAGGATGTTGTCTTTGATTGCTGTTTTGAAGCGCTGAGTTTTCAAGAAATCCTGGCTGATTGCATTCGTCTCGTTATAGAGCCACCGCTTACCGTTACCTGGGTTTGCCTTCGGCGTGAATTTGATGCCAACAGGGTGCGTGAGTCCGGATTCAGTTCGACTGATCATCACATTAAAATAGCCCATTGCCTGTGGGGGTTGGGTGCCTGCACAAAAAGCCAATAGCAGCTCTGATGCGGATGGAATCAAGTTGGCGAATGTGTTTGCCAAGTCATCATTGTTATTCTTGCTGGAAGTGTATCGATCCTTCGAAACGATAGTAAACTTGAAAGGAAGCAACTGATGGTTCACGCCTCCACCTGGTGGATCATGCATGCATTTCGGTGTCGGAAGGAGCTCGTCAGGCGTCAAATTCCCATCGTTGTTTTGGTCGAAGCCTGCCACCACGACATAATCCTTATCCTCGGCGTCCGCAATGCTTGCCTCATCAATCGTCACGCGTACAGTGGTGCCATCTGTGTCATAAGTTGAAGTTCCTTGAGCTGGGCTGGTTGGATTGTTTGCAGGTGCAAGCCTCCAAAGTATTTTGTTCCACTCATCCTGAGGAATAGCGCTACCAAGCTTCAATTTGGCATGACCTTTGCCATCCTGACGCGCCCCCATAATGATATAGGAACGGTTATTGTTTCCGGTTGCATCTGGCATGCCGTTAACCTCGACATCGGCAATTTGATCTGACCACGCTTCTTTTAAGTGAACAGGGATGAGGGCGAGCATACGCAGGCCCGGGTTGGGGGCGGGGGATGGTTTGTGGTAGGTGGCGAAGATGACTCCGTTTGGGGTGATGTGGCGCGGTGTCGGGAAGGACAGTTCCGGGATGCCGGCGCCGCGGTCGCGGAGGCGTTGCACCCATTCGGCCAGAGGGCGGGTGCGGCCGTTGAGCCAGATGCCGCTGGCGTCATCAGAGGGCCGGGACGGGTCGGCTTGCTCGTTCTTGGGGATGGTGACATGGGCGATGCCGTGCTCGGAAAAGGTGCGTAATGTGGTCGCAAACTCCTGCGGGCGCTCCGGGTGGGGCGGGCGCAGCAGCAGGAAGCCGTCGCGCTGCGGGTCCACCGGTTCGTGGCCGGTGCGGATGCGGGCGCGGAGGCGCTCCTCCTGGCTGGCGGCGTCATTGTCCCGCTCCCCCCACCAGGGCAGCCGCCTGCCCAGCACATGCGGGAACAAGTCGTCCTTCCATTCTCCGGTCTGGTAGGTTTCCGTGCCGGCCAAGTGCAGCCAGTAGCCGGTCTGCGCGTCGTCCATAATCAATGGCGCATTTAATGAAGCCCGTGTTTCGTAACTGCGGTGCCGGGCATAACCCTGCGGTCCGGCGGCCTGAAGCTTCAGGGTTTGATGTATAAAGGGTGCGGAAGCATCGGGGCGAGGCACGATTTCCACCATGTCCACAATGGACCATGAGGGCGGGGCGGCGTCAAGATGGGTCTCGAGGATAATATCCGCCGGCACCCATTGTGTGGGATGGCTGAAATTGTTGTTGTAATAATACTTGGGGATGCTTCCGGCGAGGAAGATGGTGCCTTCCGGTCCGAAGCGAAGCGATTCGCTGCCGAAATTTTCAACGGGGTAAGCGCCAGGGTTTAGATACTGGGGCAGGGGTGTGAATGAGCCTGAGAGGCTGATGCGCCCCAGGATTTCCTGCTCTGGGCTCGAATGTCTCAGGCGGACCAGCACGTCGCCGGCTTCGTTCATGTCGTAAACATTGATGATGTCGAAGGTTTTTCCGGTATAAAACGGCTTCTGAATGATGTGGGTGGCTCCCGCCTGCCATCTTTTCCAGACGGCGTTGGCATTGCCAGCGTTGCCGGTGCGCCAGGTGATGCCTTGGTCTCCTCCCACGATGATTTGAGGGGTGGGCGAGACGGCGGTGTTTTCATCGAGAAAGACGGGGATGAAGTTTTCGGTGAACCGCTGCATGCGAAAGGTGGGGTCATAGGGGACGGCGTCGAGGTTGTCGGGGATGCCGTCTTCGTCGGTGTCGTCGGTGTCATCGCTTGTTCCCAGCTCGCGCTCCTCCTCCAGGGAGAGGCCGTCCCCGTCGGCGTCAATGGCGGACGGCGGCGCGGCGCGCATGGAAATGGAAACGGCGCCCCCATTGGCGGTTGAGGCGGAAATCAACTCATCGCCGCCGCTTTCCGGCGCGCTCCAATGAGTCCGGGCCAGACCTTGTGAGTCGGTCGTGACGGAGAGCGCGGGACTCCAGGGGGCGCTGCCGTTCGCGGACAAGGTGCCGGCGGTGGCGGAGAACTGCACCAGCTCCCCGGGCAGGGCGCGTGTTCCGCGCTGCGCTCTGACAACCACGGGCTGCGAGGCGGCCATGCCAAATTCAACGATCTGTCCGCCTCCCGATACGAGCGTCAAGGTGTAGGCGGGAATGTCCTCGTGGTTGAGGGGATTGCTGCCATGATAGTGCTCCTCGCCGTCGGGGATGCCGTCGCCGTCGCTGTCGGCGATCAGGGGGTGGGTGCCCAGTTGATATTCAGCGAGGTTGGAGAGGCCGTCGGCGTCGGGGTCTTCCAACTCGGTTAAGTCGTCGCTGATTTCTCCCTCCTCCATGGCCGGGCCGGCGTCGGCGGGGTTGAGTACGTCGAGCTTTTCCCGGTGGCGCCACTCCCAGACGTCGGGCATGCCGTCGCCGTCGTAGTCGCCGGGCGCTTGGCGGCCGGGGCCGCGGGCGGCGGCGGGCACGGCGGATAGGAAGGATTCCAGGCCGGGCGGGGGCAGGGGGGGTTCGCCTTCCATCTGGCTGCCTGGGTTGGTGTCTGTCCAGTAGTGGATTGAATCATGAAACTGCAATGGCAGCCGCTGCCGCGCCCAGGCTTGCTCCTCCGGGCTGCCGGCGATGAGGGCGTACCAGAAGAAGACGGTGCCGTCGTCGCAGGCTTCGGCCAAGCCTAGGGTGAAGGGCGATGAGTAGGCGCTGCCGGGGTCGGTGCCGAAGCGGATTTCCTGCCAGTTCATGAGGTCGTCTCCGTCCCGGTCCTCCACTGCGTCATCGGGGTTGAAACGGCTCATGAGGCCGGGGTGCAGGCTGCTCCAGTAGTCCTCCTGGGCGTCGGTGATGCCGTCGCCGTCGCGGTCCAGGCAACTGATGACGCCGCGCAGGGCTTTGCCCTGCTCCCAGGCGTCGATGTTGCTGATACCGTCGCCGTCGAGGTCGCCGAGGGCATCGGCGGAGTCGTCGGGGTTAAGGCCGTAAAGCAACTCGATGCGGTCGGGGATGCCGTCGCCGACGGGGTTGCCGTTGGCGTCGGGGTCGTTGTCGGTTTGGTCCACGAGATCCCAGTCGGTGTAGAGATGTTTGTAGCCGGGGGCGTTGCCGTTGAGCTGCTTGGAGCGGGAGTATTTGTCGAGCGGGTTGGTGTTGAATTGGTCCGGTTCGACGCCGTAGGTGATGAGCAGCTCTTCGGAGTCGGTGAGGCCGTCGCCGTCGGTATCGCGGTTGAGCGGGTTGGTGCCGTGGGTGAGTTCTTCGGAGTCGGTGAGGCCGTCGCCGTCGCTGTCGGGGTTGTGGGGGTCGGTGCCGATGCTTTCCTCGTATTCGGCGTTGAGGCCGTCATGGTCCCAGTCGCTCCAGAGAGCGGGGTTGTTGGGGTGGCTGTCGTAAAGGTCAGGGACAATGTCGCCGTCGGCGTTCTCGTCCTCGGCGTTGAGACCGTTGTGGTCCCAGTCGCTCCAGAGGGCGGCGTCGTAGGGGTGGCTGTCTTGGCCGTTGCTGACGCCGTCGCCGTCGTCGTCTTCCTCGTCGTCGTTGATGCCGTTGTCGTTCCAGTCGCTCCAGAGGGCGGGGTCGTAGGGGTGACTGTCTTGGCTGTTGTTGATGCCGTCGCTGTCGTCATCGCCGTAGGGGTTGCTGGTGTCATCATTGACGCCGTCGTTGTCCCAGTCGTTCCAGAGGTTGGGGTCTGCGGGGTGGGAATCCTGGTCGTCAGTCCAGCCGTCGCCGTCGCTGTCCGGAGGGGGCTCACTGTATTCGACATCGTCATTGGTGCCGTTGTAGTTCCAGTCGTTCCACAGGCTCGCGTCATGCGGGTGGCTGTCGTAGACGTCCATGACGCCATCGTAGTCGCTGTCGGTGTTCCACGGGTCGGGGGCGGTGTATTCGTCGTCATCGTTGAGGCCGTTGTAGTTCCAATCACACCACAAGGAGGAGTCCCAGGGATGGGAGTCGCCGGCGTCCATGACGCCGTCGCCATCGCTGTCGGTGTTCCAAGCGTCGAAACCGGGGTCATCACCAAGGTCGTTGCCGGAATTATTTTCGGGATCGTCTCCAGGGTTTCCCTCATCGCCATCGTTGACGCCGTCGTCATTCCAGTCATCCCAGAGGTAGGGGTAGTCTGGGTGGCTATCGTAGGCGTCCACCACGCCGTCGCCGTCGCTGTCGTGGTTCCAGGGGTCGTAGTCTCCGCCGTCGCTGTCGCCGCTGTCGCCGCCGTCGTCGCCGTCGTCGCTGTCGTCACCGTCATATTCTCCCCATTCGCCGTCACCCTCGCCGTTGCTGGCGTCGAAGGGCCAGGGGTCTTCGTGGTTGTACCAGCCGTCGCCGTCCCAGTCATAGACGCTGTAGCCGGAACCAGCGTCGTGGTGGTTGACGGCCCAGCAGTTGTTCCAGGCGTCGTGGTCGGAGTAGCCGTCGCCGTCGCTGTCCCAATAGAGCGGGTCGGTGCCGGTGAGGTAGAGTTCGTCGTAGTCGGTGAGGCCGTCGTAGTCGGTGTCGGGATTGTAGGGGCTGGTGCCGAGCCATAGCTCGAACCAGTTGGGCAGGCCGTCACCGTCGGAGTCGAGGAGGTCGGGGCCTTCGGGTGGTTCGTCGCCATCGCCGTCGTCCTGCCAGACGGGAAGGCCGGTGGCGGGGTCGGGATGCCAAGCGGCGGGGGAGGGGGAGTAAAAGGGCGGGAAGAGGGACCAGAGCAGGACGACCACGATTTGCAGCCAACGCACCCACTGGTGCCGCCTTAGAGTTTTTAGAGAAAGTATTTGCGTATTCATGCCGGATTCTGATTCCTGGAAGGTGTGTATAGATTGGGATATTTTCTCTGAAAGCGGTCATGAAATGAAAAAGTGAATGATTAGTCAAGAAAAAATGATCTAGCATGAAATTATAATAAATTAAAATAAACTAGGCTTTAAGCTTAATTCTAAGTGTTTTTTGGGTGAGAGTGTGGCGCTGGCTGTGCCGCCTGCGCCCGCAAAAAAATGGGTGGGGACAGAGCCCCGCCCTCCGGGGCGGCACGCGACAAAAGCACCCCGCCCCACCGGGACGAGCAGTCCTGCCCCCCGCCTTGGTTAGGCGGGTACTCGGCGGAGGCGGTTGCAAACCGTCTCTTCTTGGCGGGTGGCGGCTTTGGCCACCCTCCCGGTTTCAAACTGAATCACTACCCAAGTTTTCAGGTTCAAGCTCCACGGCGAGCCTCTTGACCTCTTGACTGGCTGAAATCCTGACAGGCGGCACGGTTTTGCCGCGTTATCGCCAGCGCCATGCACCGTTTGTTGATTCTTGCCGCCGCCTTCCTGCCAGTCCTCGCCGCGCCCGCCGCCCCGCCGAACATCGTCATCCTCTACGCGGACGACATGGGCTACGGCGACCTCGGCGCGCAGAACCCGCAGTCGAAAATCCCCACCCCGCACCTCGACCGCCTCGCCGCCGCGGGCATGCGTTTCACGGACGCGCACAGCTCCTCCGGCATCTGCACGCCCAGCCGTTACGCCCTGCTCACCGGTCGCTTCCACTGGCGCAAGTTCCATCAGATCGTCGGCTCCTTCGATCCGCCGGCGCTTGATGACGCCGAACTGACGATGGCCGAAATGCTCAAAACCAAGGGCTACCGCACCGCCTGCGTCGGCAAATGGCACCTGGGCTGGAATTGGGACGACATCAAAAAACCCGGCGCCACCTTCACCACGGCAGGCCCCAGGCAGATCAAAATCTTCGCGCCCGACGCCTTCGACTGGTCCAAACCCGTCTCCGGCGGCCCGCTCTCGCACGGCTTCGATTACTACTTCGGCGACGACATCCCGAACTTCCCGCCCTACGCCTGGTATGAGAACGACCACCTCATCACCACTCCCAGCGAGCCGCTCATCATCACGCCGGAGACCGCCGAAGGCTCCTGGGAAGCCCGCCCCGGACCGATGACCAAGGACTGGGACTTTTACGCCGTCGTACCCAAGCTCACCGAAAAAGCCGTCGAATGGATCGGCAAGCAACGCGGCCAGGACAGCCCCTTCTTTCTCTACGCACCCTTCAACTCCCCGCACGCGCCCATCGTGCCAACGAGCGAGTTCACCGGCAAATCCCAAGCCGGTGGTTATGGCGACTTCATGACGATGACCGACGCCCAAGTGGGCCGCATCCTCCAGGCTTTGGAGGACAACGGTTTCGCGGACAACACCCTCGTCATCTTCACCGCCGACAACGGCGCGGAACGCTACGCCTACGACCGCATCCAAAACCACAACCACCGCAGCTCCGGCCCGTTGCGCGGCCTCAAGCGCGACATTTACGAAGGCGGCCACCGCGTGCCCTTCGTCGTCAAATGGCCCGGCGTGGTGAAGCCCGGTACGGTCAACGACGCGCTCGTCAGCCAAGTGGACATCTTCGCCACCCTCGCCGCCATCACCGGCGCGGACCTGCCGCAAGACAGCGCGCATGACAGCCACAACCTGCTCCCCGTCTGGAAGGAAAACGCCCCCAGCCCGCGCCGCAGCATCGTCCACAACACCTTCGAGGACGCCTACGCCGTCCGCCACGACAACTGGCTCCTCATCGCCGCCGCAACCGGCTACCACACCAAACCCCCGCCGTGGTATGACCAAGAAAACGGCTACACCAAAAACACCCAGCCCGGCGAGCTTTACGACCTCGCCACCGACCTCGCGCAGAAAAACAACATCTACGCCAAGCACCCCGAAAAAGTGAAGGAACTCACCGCCCTGCTCGAACAAATCCGCGCCAAAGGCCAAGTGCGTTGAACACAAGGAGAGGCGCTTTGCAAGCGCCCCCCAAGGAGCGGCGCTTTGTAAGCGCCATTCAAGATGAGCACTCGTCAAGCGCCCGATCTCCCAAAAGTTCCACTCCCCGCCACCCGCCCCATGAACTCACAACACCACGACAAAACCCGCCCGCAACCACAAACCCGCCATTCGGGCTTCGGACTTCGGATTTCGAGCTTCACCATCTGCTTGACGCTGCTCTGCCTCCAAGCGGCATCCGCCGCCGAACCGCCCCCCAACATCGTGCTACTCATGGGCGACGACCACGGCTGGGAGGAGACCGGTTACAACGGCCACCGCCATGTCCGCACCCCGGTGCTCGACGAGATCGCCGCCACCGGCCTGCGGCTGGACCGCTTTCACTCCGCGCATCCGAGCTGCTCGCCCACGCGCGCCAGTTTCCTCACCGGGCGTCATCCCAACCGCAGCGGCACCTTTGCCCCCGGCTGGTCCTTGCGCCCGGAGGAGATCACCATCGCGCAGGTTCTCAGCCAAGCGGGCTACCACTGCGGCCACTTCGGCAAATGGCATGTCGGCCCCGTCAAAGCCGGATCCCCCACCAGCCCCGGCGCCATGGGCTTTCACGAGTGGGTGTCCCATGACAACTTCTTCGAACTCAACCCCGCCCTCTCGCGCAACGGCGGCCCGCCCGAAGTCATCCAGGGCGAAAGCTCCGAGATCATCATCCGCGAAACCATCCAGTTCATCGACCGCGCCCGCGCCACGGGCAAGCCCTTCCTCACCGTGGTCTGGTTCGGCTCCCCGCACGAGCCTTACAGCGGCCTGCCCGAAGACCTCGCCCTCTACGACGACCTGCCCGCCCTGTACCCTGGCCCCAAAGTCCGCCTCACCTCCAACGAAACCGGCCGCCCGACCCAGCGGCCCCAAGGCGAAGTGCTGCGCGAGCGCTACGCCGAGATCACCGCCATGGACCGCGCCATCGGCCAGTTGCGCGATCATCTGGCCGCGCACGGCCTGCGTCAAAACACCCTGCTCTTTTATTGCGGCGACAACGGCACCTCTGCCGACGCCGTGCGGGACTCCCCGCATCGCGGCATGAAAGGCCAGATCTACGAAGGCGGCACCCGCGTGCCCGGCCTCATCGAGTGGCCCGCCCGCATCCCCCAACCGCGCGCCAGCACCGTCCGCGCCAGCACGAGCGACCTCCTGCCCACCCTCTGCGCCATCACCGGCCAGCCCCTTCCCGACCGCCCCCTCGACGGCATCGACCTCACCCCGTTGATCGACGGCCAAATGACCGAACGCTCCAATCCGCTCTTTTTCTGGATGTACGATCCTTCCCGTCTCCGCAAGGCTGACCTCGAGCCCTGGATCGATCCCGAACTGCAAAAAGGCACCACCCCCCTGGTCAAGATCGCCAACGGCCTCGCCACCCGCAACTTCGACAACTACCGCCACCCCGCGCTCAGCGACGCCGACTTCCTCGGCCCCCGCGCCATCATCGACGGCCATTTCAAGCTCGTCATCCACGAGCCGAAGTCAAAGCGAGCCGCCCCCCAGCTCGAACTCTTCGATCTCCAAGCCGATCCCGCCGAAAAAAACAACCTCATCGAGCAGCAACCCGCCCGAGCCGGACAACTGCAAACCCGCCTCCACCAGTGGCAGGAATCCGTGCTGCAAAGCCTCACCGGCGCGGACTATGGCAAGTGAGAGGCAAAATTCTTCGATTGGCAATCGAAGCCGGAGGGCTTCAAGGATTCGGCTGCCAGTCGAATCTACATGGCTGCGAAGAGATGGGTAGGAAAATCCGTGGCAGGAAAATGTCAGAAAGAAAATCTTCCTGCCATAGATATTCCTACCCTCATCGGGTTTCCAGGTGTCCATTCACGACGAGCATTGTTTGGTCCGTTTTCAGCGCAAGCTTTCACACTTTCCACCGTTCATGGTGGTGTCGTCACCATGCTCCGTTTCCTCGCCCTCCTCTGTCTCACCGGCTTGACCGGATTCGTCACTTCCGCCCACGCCGCGCCGCCCAATGTCATCTTGATCGTCAGTGACGACCAAGGCTATCCCGATCTCGGTTGCATCGGTAGCAAACCCATTCAGACACCAAACCTCGACCGCATCGCCGCCGAGGGCGCGCGTGGGACCAGTTTTTATGTCACTTGGCCCGCCTGCACACCGTCGCGCGGCAGCCTGCTCACGGGGCGCTACCCGCAGCGCAACGGCCTTTACGACATGGTGCGCAACGACATGGTCAACTTCGGCCACCGCTACACCTGGGAGGAATACGCCGTCTCCCCGGAGATGACTCTCGGCCTCGACCCGAAGGAAATCACCATCGGCGACATGCTCCAAAGCGCCGGTTACGCCACCGGCGTCGTCGGCAAATGGGACATGGGCCAAGCCAAACGCTACCTGCCGCTGCAACGCGGCTTCGACTTCTTCTACGGCCACGGCAACAACGGCATCGATTACTACACCCACTCACGCTACGGCATGCCGTCGCTGTTTCGCGGCAACGAGCGCACCGAGGAGGACAAGGGCCAGTACATCACGAACGTGTTCGGACGCGAGGCGCTTTACTTCATCCGCGAGCACATCGGCCAGCGGCCCTTTTTCCTCTACCTGCCGTTCAACGCCCCGCACGGCGCCTCCACCCTGGCCGAGGACAACGGCGGCGTGCGGCCCGGCGTGCAGGCGCCGGAGGAATACATCGCCAAATACCGCGGCGTGGTGAAGGATGAAAAACTCGCGCGCTACTACGCCGCCGTCACCTGCATGGATGAGGTCATCGGCGGCTTGCTCAAAACGCTCGACGACGCCGGGCAGGCGGAGAACACCATCGTCATCTTTTTCTCCGACAACGGCGGCAGTGGCAATGGCGGCAATGCGCCACTGCGCGGCCAGAAAAGCACCATGTGGGAAGGCGGTCTGCGCGTGCCCTTCCTCATCCGCTGGCCCGGCAAGGTGCCCGCCGGGGTGGTGACGGACGAATTCCTCACCTCCCTGGAGATCGTGCCCACCCTGCTCGCCGCCGCCGGCGCCAAGGCTCCCGAAGGCGTCACGCTCGACGGCTTCGACATGCTGCCCGTGCTGCGCGGAGAAGTCCCCTCCCCGCGCACCGAGATGTTCTGGCAGCGCCGCGCCGACAAAGCCGCGCGCGCCGGCAACTGGAAGTGGCTGGACTCCGCCAAAGGCCAGGGCCTCTACGACCTCGCCACCGACCCCGGCGAGACCAACGACCTCTCAAAAGAAAAACCGGAGATCGCCCAAATGCTGCGCGACCGCTTCAACGCCTGGCGCAAGGAGATGGACGAAACCGAGCCGCGCGGGCCGTTCCGGGATTATTGAAACGATTGCGAACCACGAATGGACACGAAGAGACACGAATGTTGTCAAGGCGGGCCATCCTCCGATAGGCGCGGCGGCTGTGACGCCGCTTTCCTGCTTCGTCCGGTCTGAGACTCTGAAGCCGCCTTTCTCGCGCCCCTGCCGGGGCGCGACCTTGATCTGTAGTGGTGTTGCTTTTTGATCCGGTGGTTTCACCACCGGCTACCAGCTCTGCCCCCTGCCGGGGGCATGATGCCATGATACGATTTTGCTTCCGAACCGGCCAACGGTTTATCACCGGCTGCCGGTTCTGTTCTTGTTGGGGGTGAAACACACATGACGTTTTGAGATGATCCCGGAGGGATCAAAGCTGGTAGCCAGGGATGAAATCCCTGGATAACGTCAGGGAAAAAGAGTGGCTGCACGCCGCGCCCCGGCAGGGGCGCGAGAAAGGCGCCTCACCACAAATACCGCTCATCGTACTCCGCCAATCCACGCTTCAACATTTCCACATACTCCTCTTGAAATGTCTTCACCCGATGATGCTCCGCCTGTTTCAACACATAGGCGCGCACCTTTTCCATATCCCGCGCTCCATATGTGAATGCGCCGTAGCCCTCCTGCCAAGCGAATCCGCCAAGCCGCATTTCCTCATGCAACCAGCGTGAGGTTTCGCTCTTCAACTCCCGCATCACATCCGACAGGCGATGCGTGGGTTTCAACCCCACCGCCACATGGACATGGTCCGCCGTGCCTCCAACCGCGTGGGGATACCCTCCCAATCCGCGCACGACTCCTCCCATGTACTCGTGCAGCCGGACACGAGTTTCAGGAGCCAGCCAAGTTTCCCGGTTTTTGGTGCTGAAGACCAGATGGTAATGCAGGGATGCATGCGTGGAAGGCATGACGTTGCGCCTTCGAATTCCCTCACGCCGCCGCCAGCTTCTCCCGCACCTCTTCCAGCGCGCGCTTGGTGCGGGCGATGCCTTCCATCTCGGTGTGTGCGTGGCCTTCGTATTCGATGCCGACGTAGCCGCGGTAGCCGGCGTCCACGACGATCTTCATCAGCCGTTCGTAGTCGAGGATCATCTCGCGGCCCTCGCGGCGGTCTTCGGTGTAGAATTTGCCCACGCCGGTGTCCCAGTCGTAGGCTTTGGCACTGACGGATTCCTTGACGAAGGGCATGAACTCGCGCAGGCCCTTGTAGGGGTTGTACAACTCGCCGGTGTTGCGGTCGGTGTAAAAGTTGCCGAAGTCGGGCAGGATGCCGACGCGCGGATGATCGGCCATTTTCATGACGCCGCTGAGCCACTGGCCGTTGGAGGAAAGGCCGCCGTGGTTTTCCACGACGACGTAAAGGCCGCGTTTGTCCGCCTCCAGGCAGAGGCGGTGGAGGCCGTCGGCGGCCAGCTTCATCTGCTCCTCGTAGGGCAGCTTGGGATTGCTGGCGGCGTTGACGCGGATGCTGTGGCAGCCGAGAAAGACGGCGGCATCCAGCCACTTGAGGTGGTTGGCGATGGCGGTGGCGCGTTTGTCGTCCTCCGGCTCGCCGAGGTTGCCCTCGCGGTCGCACATGATGAGCAGGCCGCGCACGCCTTCGTCGTCCTGGCGTTTTTTCATTTCCGCCAGATAGGTTTTGTCCTCGGCTTTGTCAGGGAACATCTGGTTGACGTACTCGACACCGTCGATGCCGAAGGAACGCGCGGTCTTGCAGAAGTCCAGGTGATCCAGCGGCTCCGCTCCCTCACGCTTGAACATGCGTTTGTTCAGCGACCACTCGGCCAGGGCAATCTTGTACAGGGGGCCGTCGGCGGCCTGGGCGGAGAGCCGCGGCGCGGCCAGGGTGGTGACGGCGGCGCCGAGGGCGGTTTGCAGAAAACGGCGGCGGCTGGCGGGGGCGGGGTGGCTGGTGGAGTTCATGATGGGGGTGGAGGAGACATTCGAACCACGAATGAGCACAAATAAACACGAATTTTTTCAGGGACCGGCTTTATCTTGCAAGTGATGAAGGCTTCGACGGACAAGCGCATTCAATGAATGCCCATTAGTGTTTATTCGTGTCCATTTGTAGTTCCTATTTTTTTCACCGGCGCTTCAGGCAGCGTTGCGGTCCGGTTTTTTGCGCAGCATGGGCGGTCGGTCGCCGCGCACGACGGCTTCGTTGATGCTGACGGAGCGCACGTCGCCGCGGCTGGGCACGTCGTACATGACGTCAAGCATGAGGCGCTCGAAGATGCTGCGCAGGCCGCGCGCGCCGGTGCCGCGCGTGCGGGCTTCCTTGGCCATCGCCATCATGCCGTCTTTGGTGATGTTCAGTTCCACGCCCTCCATGGAGAGCAGCTTGGAGAATTGCTTGACGAGCGCGTTCTTCGGCTCGGTGAGCACGCGCACGAGTTCGGCCTCGGTCAGCTCCTCCAACTGGCAGACGACGGGCAGGCGTCCGATGAACTCCGGGATCATGCCGAAGGAGAGCAGGTCTTCCGGCTCGGCGCCGCTGCTGAGCGGCCCGCGCTCCTCTTTCTCCAACTGCTCGCGGCCCAGGAAGCCCATGACGGCGCGGCCGCGGCGGCGCTCCATGATTTTGTCCAGCCCGACGAAGGCGCCGCCGCAGATGAAGAGGATGTTCTCGGTGTTCACCTGGATGTACTCCTGCTGCGGATGTTTGCGCCCGCCCTGCGGCGGCACGTTGCAGACGGTGCCTTCGATGATCTTCAACAGCGCCTGCTGCACGCCCTCGCCGGAGACGTCGCGGGTGATGCTGACGTTTTCGGTCTTGCGGCCGATCTTGTCGATCTCGTCGATGTAAATGATGCCGATCTCGGCGCGCGCCACGTCGTGGTCGGCGGCTTGCAGGAGGCGCAGGATGATGTTTTCCACGTCCTCGCCGACGTAACCGGCCTCGGTGAGCGTGGTGGCGTCGGCGATGCTGAAGGGCACGTTGAGGATGCGCGCCAGGGTTTTGGCGAGCAGGGTCTTGCCGCAGCCGGTGGGGCCGATGAGCAGGACGTTGCTTTTCTCGATCTCCACTTCGGACGGCTCCGGCATCGTCATTGTGCCGCGCCGGTTGCTGAGGGCGCGCTGCTGCATCTGCTGGCTGTGCAGGATGCGCTTGTAATGGTTGTGGACGGCCACGCTGAGGACTTTCTTGGCGTGCGTCTGGCCGATGACGTGCTGGTCGAGCAGGGCGGAGATCTCGGCGGGCTTCGGCACCAGCAGGGCCGGGGTCAGCTCGCTCTCGAGGTCGGCATCCTTGTCGAGGATGGTTTTGCAGACGTTGATGCAACTGTCGCAAATATAGACGCCGGGGCCGGCGATGAGCTTGCGCACTTCCGCATGGCTTTTGCCACAGAAGGAGCAGAGGGTGACATTGGATCCGCGTGCCATGAGGTTTTGCCCAGTTTCGCACGGTCCCCCGCCCGCCGTCAAGCTGTGAACCGGAACTTTGCGCGGCTGGAGGGCTGGAGGGTGCAAAAAAATCCGGGCATGTTGAGGTTGATGCGCATTGGCAGATGGCTTAATTGGAAGGGTGCAAATGCGTAAAATCTTCCTTGCCTTCGCCCTCGGTCTTTCCGCCGCCCAGGCGGAGATTGATCCTGAACAAGCGCTGGCGCCCGCCGCCCGGCCTTGGTGGGGCAATGGATCGGCGCACATGCGCTGGGAAAACGCGGGCGGCGCGGACATCGGCAATTTTTCCGCGCTGGTACCGCTGCACGGCACGCTGGGAGAGGCGGGCACGCTGTCGGGTTCGTTGTTTTTTGCCGAGCCTTACGGCCAGTGGATGGAGGGTGGCGCGTATCAGGCGGGCATCGGCGCCGGGTTCCGGCATCTGTTCGGCAGGCAGCCGGTGTCGGCATTGTTTGAGACGCCGGCCAAGCTGCCGGGCTTTTTCGATGAAGGCATTTACGTGGGGGCGAACGCCTTTCTCAACGTGGCGAACACGCGGGCGGACCAGCGTTTCTGGCAGCTTGCTCTGACAGCGGAGGCGGGCACACGCTGGCTGGAACTGCGCGGGCGTTACCACCTGCCGTTGGACGACGGGCAGGAGAGCCAGGCACGGCTCGTGAACACTTACAGCCGGCCGCTGAACTTCCGTGGTCTGCGCGGCACCGAGACACTGATCCTGGACACCACGCTGACGCTGCTGACGGAGAGCCTGCGCGGCTGGCAGGCGGATGCCACGCTGCTCGTGCCGGGCATCGACCGCTGGGCGGACCTGCGCATCATCGGCGGTTACGCGAGCTTTGAAAGCCCCACCGTGGACAGTCTGGAGTACGATTCCTGGCGCGTGGGCGTGGATTTCCGCCCGGTACCCGCCGTGGTGCTGAGCGCGATGTGGCACGAAAACGAGCGCTTGTTCGGCGACCACTGGCTGTTCGGCATCGGCGTGGAAGTGCCGTTCGAGACGCGCAACCTGGGGGATGGCCGCGGTGGTTTCTGGCGGCAGATCAAGCACGCCTTTCAACCCCGGCGGCGCCACTTGGCGGAACGCCTGATCGAACCCGCCCGCCGCCACAGCCTGCCGGTGCAGATCGGCACCAGCGTGCAGAAAGTGGAGACGGTGGCGACTTACACGGCTTCGATCATCCTGCCGGACGGGCGGGTGGTGAAGGTAAGCAACCGGGCGCGGAGTTGGGGATCGATGAGTGGCACCTACGGTAGCACCTATACCTCTGACGCCGGTCTCTCCAAAACTTCTGTTACCTTGTATCCTTCATACCCCGCGCAAGAAGCGCTGTACTATTCATCAGCAAGTCAAATCGGAGTGTATCTAAACGGCGGCACGGTCATGCTGGACCCGGTTCTCGTCAGCCCGGAGGGAGTCTATGTGTTCGCCCTGGAATCCTACCTCGCCACACCCGAAGGCCAAGCTGACGTGGCGGCGCTGATCGCGCAAGGCTACACACCGCCCGTGCCACCGGCGACACAACCCTGAGGAGGGGGGAGAGTGAGGATTACTGCGCGGCTGCAACGGCAGCGGCGGCGGCGGGCGCTTCCTTCTCGGCGGCCGGTTTGGGCATGGAGAAGCGGAAGCGGATTTTGCCGCGTTTGGCGGTGGCGCGGGCTTTGCGGCGGAGGCGCTCTTTCGGCGTCTCATGACTGCGCAGGCGGCGCACTTCTTCCAAAATGCCTTCCATCTCAAGTTTGGTCTTGAGGCGTTTGAGGGCGCGATCGACGGGCTCTCCTTTGCGGACTTGGACTTCGGGCATGGGTTCTGCGGTTCTTTGAGGGTTAAAACGGGCCGGGAAAGTAGGGGTAAAGCGGGGTTCGTCAACTGAATTTCTGCAACCGGCGAGGCGCGTTTTTCCGGAAGAACGCTGGACAACCGGGCGGCTGCCGGGATTTGATGGGGAAATGGGAACGGAAACGGATCATCGGGACAAGACAGCCGGCGGCTGGACGGGCTGGGGTCTGGGCATCGTGGCGCTGACGTATTTCGGGTTTCCGGCGATGTGGATTTGGCCGATTTGGATGGTGTACAGATCGGGTAGCCCGCCTGAGTGGTTGATGATGTTTTTTATGCCTGTCTTTTGGTTGGGAGAGACTTTTCCTTTATACAAGGATTGGGTTGTTTGGGGCATGAGGTTGCTGGGAATCTCTTGAGAGGAGAGAAAACTGCCACGCACCAGCGCCTCCGTGGCGCGAGCCGCCGGCTCGCTGCTACCCGGCGACCAGGATGGTCGCCCCACTTTTTTCACGCCAGCAAGTGCCTGCCGAAGATGACAACGCCAACGAGCGCGGCCACGATGGCGGAGGCGAGCACGACGAAGGCGGCGGTGTCCTTGGCTTGGCCGAGGCGTTCGCGTTTTTCCAGGGAGACTTCGTCGGCCAGCAGTTCGAGCGCGGTGTTGAAGGCCTCCGCCGTCCACACCATGCCGGTGACGATGAGGAGGGCGGTCCATTCCAGGGCGTCGAGGCCGCAGACGATGCCGCCGGCCACCGCCAGCACGGTGGCGGCCAGATGGATGCGGGCGTTGGGCTGGGTGCGCAGCAGATGCCGCGCGCCATCCCAGGCATGGCGGAAACTGCGCAGGCGCCGCCGGAGGTAGGAATCTCGCATGGCCCAAGAAACACGATTTTTGCGAAGCGCGCCACATCCAAGTCAGTCCCGCCTCGTAAGTCGCGTCGTATAGGAAAAGGTGGACAGGCCCGCGTTGTTGGGACATGATCCCGCTTCGTTTTCCCGGCCCCCAAACCCCTCCTTGTGCCCAACATGCCCGATCTCAAACTGTGTCTCCCGCTCCGGCTGCTCGGCTTGGCCGGGGCGGCTTTGCTCGCCTCCTGCGCCACTCCGTCCGGTCCGCCTGGCCAAACCCAATACCTGGAGGCGTTTCACCCGCAGAGCCTGCCTTCGTCCGACAGCTTCATGACGGACAACGTCTCTTATTGGGACGGCGAGGGCATGAGCGGCGCGCCCAGTGTCACCATCGATCTCAGCGACCAAAAGGCCTATTTTTACAAAGGCGGCAAGCTGGCCGGCGTGTCCGCGCTGTCCACCGGGAACGCCCAGCACCGCACCCCGACTGGCAATTTCAAAATCAGCCAGAAAAACAAATGGCACAAATCCAACCTCTACGGCGACTACGTGGACGCGGCAGGCAATGTGGTGGTGCGTGACATCGACGTGAACAAGGATCCGAAACCGCCCGGCACCCGCTTTGAAGGCTCCAAAATGACCCATTTCATGCGCTTCAACGGCGGCATCGGCATGCACGAGGGTTTCCTGCCGGGGTATGCGGCCTCCCATGGCTGCGTGCGGATGCCGGCCCGCATGGCGGAGATTTTCTTCAACAACGTCGCCATGGGCACGCCGGTGACGGTGCGGCAATAACATATCCGAAAAGATGCAGCAAGATCTGCCGCTGGAGATCGACGTGGAAGAGGCCGCCGCTCTGAAAGAGGCGGGTGATCCGGCGCGCTGGATCGACTGCCGGGAGGACGACGAATGGCACATCTGCCGCATCGCGGGCGCGGAACTCGTGCCGCTGTCGTCTTTCGCGGAAAACGCCCCGCGCAAGCTGGGCGACCCCACGCAACGGCTGGTCGTCTATTGCCATCATGGCGTGCGGTCGTTGCGGACCGTCCACTGGCTGCGGGCGCGGGGCTTTCACCGG
The DNA here is from genome assembly GCA_964573315.1 of uncultured Verrucomicrobiaceae bacterium. Taxonomy (GTDB): domain Bacteria; phylum Verrucomicrobiota; class Verrucomicrobiia; order Verrucomicrobiales; family Verrucomicrobiaceae; genus JAGRPD01. The sequence continues at coordinate 19,092 of CAZNKC010000049.1, forward strand.
GCGCAAAGCCTGCGCGGCGGCATCGAGCGCTGGGCGGACCTCGTGGAGCCGGACATGGCGCGGTATTGAGGCGCGTTTAAAGCGTCCGCAGGAAGCGTTGGAAAAAGGCGGCGCCTTGCTCCAGGTCGTCGAGGGTGATGAACTCGTCCTTGGTGTGGGCTTGGGCGATGGAGCCGGGGCCGATGGCGATGGCGGGCGTGCCGGCAGCGGCGAGGAAAGCGGCATCGCAAAACCAGGGCGCGCCGGCGAGTTCGGTGCCGGTGGCGAGGAGTTTTTGGATCAAGGGCTGCGCGGGATCGGTGGCGAGGCAGCTAGTGTCGGCGGCGACTTCGAAGGTGGCGGCGGGGTCGAGGCGGTGGACGAAGTCCCGCAGCAGGGCATGAGCGCCGCCGTGCGCGTCGAGTCCGGGAGTGGTGCGGATATCGAGCCGGAGGGCGCAGCGGTCGGCGACGATGTTCGAGCGCGTGCCGCCGTGGATCATGCCGAGGTTGACGGTGCTGGGGGTGAGGTAATCGGAGGGGCCACTGAGATCGGCGAGGAGTTCGCGGAAATCGGTGTCGAGCGCGTGAATGAGGCGGCCCATTTTGACGATGGCGTTTTCTCCCAGCTCCGGACGCGCGCCGTGCGCGGCGCGGCCATGTGTGTGGACATCGATCCACAGGCAGCCTTTGTGGGTGTGGACGACTTTCATCTCCGTCGGCTCGCCGACGAGCGCGAGATCGTAAGGCGGATGATGCGCGGCGAAGTGGCGGGAGCCGTGCTGGGCGGATTCCTCGGACATGAATCCGGCAAAGTGAACTTCGACGGGCAGCGCCGGGATGTCCCGCCGCAGTTCCCACAAGGCCCACAGCATGGCGGCCATGGGGCCTTTGGTGTCGGAAGCGCCGCGGCCCCAGAGTTTGCCGTCGCGGATCTCGCCGCCGAAGGGGTCGATGGTCATGCCGGCCACGGAGACGGTGTCGGTGTGCGGAGCGAAAAGCAGGCGGGGCTTGGGCGCGCCGCCGGGCACGGAGGGGAAGCGCCCGACGACATTGGGCCGGCCCGGCAGCACTTCATCGAGAAAAACTTCGGCGCCCGCGGCTTCCAGAAAGGAGGCGATGAAGTTGGCGCACGCGGCTTCTCCGGTGGCGGCGTAAGCGATGCCGGGATCGCCATCCGGATTCACGGAGGGAATGCGGACGAGCGCCTGGGCAAGCTCGATGACGCTGCTGGGTTGACTGGGCATGGGCCGGTGGGTTGTCGGCATCAAGGCACAGGGCGGAGCGGGAGTCTATTGGAGTTTATTCGTGTGCTCGTTTTCCGTTCTTCCTCGTTGGTTCAGTCCGCTTGGCTGGCTGCTCGAATCTGTCCTGTCTGCGTGTCATACTCAAATACAATGTCCACGTCCTCGCCGGGGGAAATCAGTGCGACCCCGATGTTTGGATGGGAATGAACTACGACATAAACCCGCTCTGCCACTGGCTCCCATGCAACATTGGAGATGGCGTTCTCAATGTCTGCAATGGTCGCCTCATCCTGTCCGATGATCTCAAGTGGGAAGTATGGCAAAACATCTGGATAGCCGAAATAGGGATACTCTCTGCCGGACTTGCGTGGTTCCAGTCTCGTGATGCGGATGGCGGCAGTATGGGTTCTCTGCCATTCAAGCTGGCAGCCCTCGAAACAGAGGCCGTAGTAGAAGGAAGCCTTGAAGCCGAAACTCAGCGCCTGAATGCCAAACTGAGCGTGATTGAGCGTGACGATGTGATGCAATCTCCTCGGGCCGTAACGTGGCCCCTCAATGACTCCATCGGTGCCGGGGCCGCCAAAATACGACAAGCTTTGAGAACTCGAGCGACCCAGCATAAATTTCAGCCCTTTGAAATAGACTGTTGCTATAGGCGACTGCGACATGGCGGCATCGAAGGTAGGCGAAAAAACGCTCACACGCTTTCCTCGCCGAGATAAGCGGCGAGGGATTTGCGCAACTCGTTGCGGGCGCGGAAGAGCAGGCTCTTCACGGCGGGCAGGGACATGCCGAGGATCTCGCAAAGCTGCTCGTACGGCAGCTCCTGGTGGCGGCGCAGGACGACGGCGAGGCGCTGCTTTTCCGGCAGGGCGGCGATGGCGCGGTCGAGCGCCTGCTCCAGCTCGTCCTGCTGCGCCTGCTGGTCCGGGCCGGGCGTGGTGAGGCTGGCAAACTGGCGCGGCTGGTCGTCGTCGCTCTCCGGCTCCAGGGAGACTTCCCTGCGCCGGGCACGGCGGCGGGTTTCGTTGAAGACGAGGTTGCGGGTGATGGTGAACAGCCAGGTGGTGAACTTGGCGGTCGGCTCGTAGCGGGGCGCGCTTTTCCAGACGCGGATGAAGACCTGCTGGGCGATGTCGTGGGCGTCATCGACATTGTTCAACATGCGGGCGACGGTGCCGATGACGGCGTTTTGATGAAGCTTGACGATTTCCTCGAAGGCGCGGTCGTCCCCCTCCTTGACGCGCAGCATGAGGCGGGCGGCCTCGTCATCCGCGGTCGCGCCCGCGCCGGCATCGGCTGATGCCGGGCCGGGCTGGGGGTCGGCGTGCCGGATCGGTTCCGTCATGAAAAAACGGGAGGAAAACGCGGTCAGGGTAGCGGCGCTCATTCCGTCTGTAAACCACGCTTGCGAGGAAGAGTTGCGAGAAAGTACCCCGCCCGCCGGAGGGCCGGACTCTGTTCCGGCCCATTTGCTCGGGGGGCGGAGGCGGCGAGCGGCGCGGAGCCTGAGGGAGACGGAGAGACAGAGGGAATGAGAGACGGGGAGAAAAAGCCGTGTTCATTTCTAGTGCTCCCATGCTCACACCACGCGCCGCGCCCTCTAAAGATGGACGCGAACAGAGTCCCGCCCTCCGCCGCAAAGGAACCCGCCTCGCAGAGGCGGGGTACTTTCAAAGTTGCGCAACTTGGCGCCGCTGCGGGGAGTTGAAAGGAATGATGAAGCACACTGTTTTTCTGATCTGGATGTCCGCCTGCATGGCCGGCATGGCCGCTGCCGCGGAACCTCTCACGCCGCGGGAATGGCTGGTGGACGGCGTGAAGCGGGAGGCGCTGATCCATGCGCCGCGGGGGGCGAAGGAGAAGCCCGCGCCGCTGGTGTTCGCCTTTCACGGGCATGGCGGGAACATGCGCAACGCGGCGCGCTCCTTCCCCATCCCCGAGTTGTGGCCGGAGGCGCTGGTGGTGTACATGCAGGGCCTCAACACACCGGGCAAACTCACCGATCCCGAAGGCAAACGGCCCGGCTGGCAGCACGGCGCCGAGGACCAGGGCGGGCGTGATTTGAAGTTCTTCGACGCGGTATTCGCTTCCATGAAGGCGGATTACCAAGTGGATGAGTCGCGCATCTATTCCATGGGCCACTCGAACGGCGGCGGGTTCACCTACCTGCTGTGGGCGGAGCGCGGGGAGCATTTCGCGGCGATGGCGCCGTCCGGCTCCGCCGCCAGCCAGTACGTGGCGGCGCTCAAGCCGAAGCCCGTGCTGCACATCGCCGGCGAGGGCGATCCGCTGGTGAAGTACGAGTGGCAGGCGCGGATGATCGAGCTTCTGCGCCGGTTGAACGGCTGCGGCGAGGGCGTGGCCTGGGACCAGGATGCGAACTGCACGCTCTACTCCTCGCCAACGGGGACCCCGGTGGTCACCGCCATCCACCCCGGCGGGCACGAGTACCCGAAGCAGGCGCCGGAGGTGGTGGTGAAGTTTTTCAAGCAGCACCGCAAGCCGTGAACGAAACGCGGCAGCGTTTTGGAGTGCGCCGGTTGCCGGCGCTTTGGATTGGGGGGGCGGGGAGAATGCACGGGCGCGCTTTCCGTTGGCAACGCTGTTTGGCCGCACGAATCCAAAGCTGCGCCAAGCGCAGCACCAAAAAGCTGCCGCAGCATCGCGTGGCTCCAGACCGGTTCACGCCGGCATCCCGGAATGCACCAACTTCCCAGGTGAGTCGAAAATCAGCGTACTCACCGAGCGACTCTCAGCCTTGCCACGGATTTTTTCCCCCAAGGAATCAAGGTTGCATCATCCCCGTGGGTTGATAAACTTTCGCAAGCTGCCCGGGCTGATTTACCCAAATTTTTTTCGCGGAGGCGGCTGTCTGCGCGAATTCGTTCCGCACCCACCTAGCCACCATGATGAAAAAGCCACCCCTGCCGTCGCTCTTGGCGTTCGCCTTTTTGGCCGCCACGGAGGTCAAGGCGGAACCGGTCGTCACCAACGTGACCGCCGCGCAACGCCCCGGAACGAAGCTCGTGGACATCACTTACGATCTCGCCTCCCCGCTGCCGGTCAAAGTGACGCTGGAAATCTCCAGCAATGACGGCGGCGTTTTCAGCGTGCCCTCCCACACCCTGGAGGGGGATGCCGGCTTTGCGGTCGCGCCCGGAACGGGCAAGGCCATCACCTGGGACGCGGGCGCGGACTGGAACTCGCAGTACAGCACGCAGATGCGTTTCCGGGTGACGGCGGATGATTTTGCGGACAGCCTTTCCTATATCCCCGCCGGACCGTTCATCATGGGGCGGACCAGTGGCGACACCGGCAGCAATGCGCCTCCGGTCACGGTGAACGTGGGCGCTTTCAAAATCATGACCACCGAGGTGAGCAAGGCGGAATGGGACAGCGTGCGGGCATGGGGCCTCGCCAATGAATACCCGGACCTTTCCTCCGGAAGCGGCAAAGCCGGCACTCATCCCATTCAGTCGATCTCATGGTATGCGGTCGTCAAATGGTGCAACGCCCGCAGCGAAATGGAAGGGCTGACACCCTGCTATTATCTGGATGCCCTCCATTCGACCGTGTATCGCACTGGCAGCAGCACCTTGGACCATGCATGGGTACGCTGGGATGCCGATGGCTACCGCCTCCCAACCGAGGCCGAATGGGAAAAAGCGGCGCGCGGCGGCGTGATCGGAAAAAGATTCCCCTGGGGCACGGACATGATCAGCCACGCGGAGGCCAATTTCAACAACAGCGGCACCCGAGACTACACCTACGGGACGCTGGGGACACACCCTTTGTTTACCGATGAAGTAGTTCCTCCCACCGCTCCTTGCGGTTTTTTTGCCCCAAACGCCTATGGCTTGTTCGACATGTCCGGGAACGTGATGGAATGGATGTGGGACTGGTACGATGGTGCCTATTATCCCACGATAAATGGAGCCTCCAATCCGACCGGTCCGGCCGACAGTCCAAGCGGCTTGAAAGTAAGGCGAGGAGGATCGGCGAACAGTGATGAAACTGTTGTCCGGTGCTTTTATCGTTTCTATAACGTCCCTACCTACTTCGCCGTCAACACCGGCTTCCGTGTCGTCACCGGCTCCCCCGCCCGCCACCCCGAGTCCTCCCGGGAAACATCGGACGCGGTCGTCGTGAATACGCGGATCCCCCAAGCTTTGACATTCGAGATCGAGCCGGATCAACTCACCACCAACAGTGTGCCCCTCTCCGCGACGGGCGGCGGCTCGGACAAGCCGGTGACCTTTGCCGTGACCAGCGGACCGGGCGTGATTGGCGTGGGCAATGTCTTGACGTTCACGACTGCGGGCGAGGTGAGCGTCACGGCGTCGCAGGAAGGCAATGAGATCTACTCGCCCGCGCCGGATGTCACCCGCACCTTCGTCGTGACGAAAGCGGTGGCAGCGGTGATGCTCGGCGATCTGTATCAAGGGCCGGATGGCACGCCGAAAACGGTGACGGTGATAACGGAGCCGCCGGGGCTGGACGTGATCTTGACTTACAACGGCGGCACGGAGCCGCCATCCGCCTTGGGCAGCCACACCGTGACGGCCACGGTGGAGGATTTGATCTATCAAGGCAGCGTCACCGGCGCCCTGGTGCTGGATCATCGGGCGGACCGGCATGTGGCGCGGCCCGCGCAGGAGGCGGAGTTGGAATCGCTGGCGGACATCGCCTGGGATGTGTCGGCGATGGGGCTTTACGACGGACTGCTGCGCGATGAGGCGGACGGGCGCACGCTGCTGGGGGCGATCGAGACGCTGCGGGTGAGCGCGCCCCGTCCCGGGCGGGTCGAAGGCGGCGCAGTGTCCGGACGGTTGCGGCTGCCGGGATTCGCGATGGCTTTGCGCGGCCGGTTCGATGCCGGCGGTGTCCTGAATCTGGACCTGAACCGCAAGGGCATCGGCGCGGTTGAGGTGCGGTTGAAGCTGCAACGCACGCCCGCTGGAAACGAGGCCGTCACCGGAACGGTGAACTGGGCCGGGACGACGGCGGAGGCCTATCTGCCGCAGGCGGTGAACGCGCCCACCGCGCAACAAGGCAAATACACCCTGCTGCTGCCAAGCGAGCCGGGCTGGGGCGCGGACGAACCGGGCGGCGACGGCTGGGCCGTGGCGTCGGTTTCCCCGACGGGCGTGGTGAAGGTGAAAGGCCGGCTCGGCGATGGCGCGTCCTTGACCGAAACAGCCTATCTCTCCGGCGAGGGCGAATTTTGCCTCTACCAAGAACTGTACCGGACGAAGCCCGTGAAGGGCAAACTCGGCGGGCGTGTGGTGCTGCGTGACGAGCCTGAAACGAGCGACTTCGACGGACCGCTGCAATGGGTGAAGCTGCCGGACAACCGGGAGAAATCGTACAAGAGCGGCTTCTCTGTGGAGGTATGGGCGCTGGGCAGCCGGTTCACCGCGCCGCCCAACGGCCAACGGTTGCTGGCGGAACTGGCAGACGCGGAGCCGAACGCCTGCCTGAACTTGATTGGGCCAAACCTGCCCGCGGCCGCGGATGGCGAGCTTGAGCGTGTTTTGATCTGGCTGGGCAACAACACTCTGCGCCATTACGGTCCGGAAATCTTGAATGGCCGCGGCAACCGCGGCACAGGCCAGGTGAGCGGAAACTATCGGGATCCGGCCGGCGGCCTGCGTTTTTCCTTCCAAGGCGTGGTGTTTCAGAAGCAAGGACTGGCGGCCGGGCAATTCTTCACCAGCGGCGGCAGCGGCGCTTTGCGCATCGTCCCCGGCACGGACTTCCCCTATCCCGGCAGCGAGGACGCGGGCGCGGCGGCGTGGGCAAGCGCGCCGGAAGACGAGGCGGCGGCGCCCGGACTGACGGCGCGGAATCTGGAGCCTGCCGCGGTGGGCCGTTATGACGGCGTGCTGGCGGATGCCGGAGGCGCGTTCGGCGGAGCCATCGAGAATCTGCGCATCACCCCCTCCGGCGCTTCCAGCGGCACGCTGTGGCTGCTGGGTTTCCGGTACGCCATGCGCGGCTCTTTTGACATCATCAACGGCAGCGCCACCTATGTCATCAGCCGCCCGGGGTTGCCGCCGATCGCAGTGACCCTGCAGCTCCATCTGGCCGACGGCGCCGCGGACGGCTATCAGCTCACCGGCACGGTGTCCGTCGCCGGTATGGAGTACGGTGTGGACGCGCAACGGCTGCCGGTTTATTCCAAAACCCTGCGCGCGCCGCAGGAGGGAGCCTATACGCTGGCGCTGCTGGCCCCGGAGGACGTGAACCCGGTGCTGGAACCCGGCGGTGATGGTTATGCCACGCTCAAGGTGAATCATCTGGCGCGCTGCACCGGCGCCTTGGTGCTGGCGGATGGGACGAAGGCGACCTTCGCCGGACACGTCTCCCGTAACGGCGAGTGGAGCCTGCATCGCGGGCTGTACGGCGGGAACCCGGCGCGAGGTTACTTGGCGGGCAAGACGGCATTCCGGGACGTGCCCGGCGTGAGCGATCTGGACGGCACTTGGCGCTGGGTGAAGCAAAGCGGCGCCACGCCAAAGTCACCGGCTTATGCGGGCGGCTTCGGGGTGAGCCGGAAGGTGTCGGGATCGAAATACACCGCGCCGGGCAAAGGCGCGCGCGCCTGGGCCGGGCTGGACGATGCCTATCATAACACCTGGCTGCGGCTGGCAGGGCCGATCCTGCCGGCACTGGACCGCGTGGCGACATGGGCGGCAACGAACAAGGTGGCGTACTACGGGCCGGACAAACTGACCGTGAAAGTGAACTCAAAGACAGGACTGGTCACCGGCAATTACCGCAATGCGCCGCCAAGCGTGAACCAAAGCTTTGGCGGGGTGCTGTTGCAGAAGCAAAGCTTGGTGACCGGCAGTTACGCCACACCGGGAGGCTCCGGCCGGTTCTGGATGCAGAAACGTCCGTAGCATGGGCATTCTGCCCGTGACGAGTGATGCAGGCTTTCAGCCAGAAGTGTTCCGAGAAAGCATCTCAAAAGAGAGGGAGGGGAAGGGAAAGTGA